>PEYP01000091.1 GCA_002774315.1 Candidatus Stahliibacteriota bacterium CG08_land_8_20_14_0_20_40_26 | reverse complement strand
AAAGAGCAGGAGATGTATTGATCCTTCCAAGCCGTTTATACAATCCCATTTTATGCTCCCCATCGACATAAAAATCAGGAAAATACGCTGGTAGTCTAATGTCTATTATTGGTTCGCGTATTTCTTCTATCTTTTCACCATTTAATCTTTTTGCAGTTTCCTCTATCAATCTCAGATATAATCCGTATCCAATGTTTTTTGCATGACCATGCTGTTCTGCGCCGAGTAGATTGCCTGCACCCCGTATTTCAAGATCCTTCATAGCAAGTCGTATCCCGGCTCCAAGTTCTGTAAAGTTTGCAACCGCCTTCAACCTTCTCATGGAGACAAGCGAAGCATTACTATCTGTAATCAGGTAACAGTAGGCCCGTCTGTCTCCCCTGCCAACCCTTCCTCTGAGTTGATGCAGGTCAGCAAGCCCAAACCTGTTTGCCCTGTTGATTATTATCGTGTTGACATTTGTGATATCGATACCCGAGCCTATGATTGCAGTTGTAAGGAGTATATCTGCATCTCCAAGTAGGAACTCAAGCATTCTTTTCTCCAGTCTTCTCTTTGGTAATCTCCCATGGACGACGCTTATTCTCGCATTTGGAATCATGCGCATAAGAGTATCCTTCATCTCCATTATTGTCTTTATCTCGTTGTGTACAAAATACACCTGTCCTCCCCTTTCAAGTTCTATATTTATGGCGTTTGTGATTTCTTCGTCATTCCATTTTATAACTTTTGTCACTATTTGCAGTCTGCCCTGTGGAGGAGTAGAAAGATAGGATATATTTTTTATTCCCTGAAGGGATTGGAAGAGCGTCCGTGGAATAGGCGTAGCTGATAGAGACAATACAGCAACGCCCTTCTTTATCATTTTTATTTTCTCCTTATCCCTCACACCAAATCTATGTTCTTCATCTATTATCAGTAATCCAAGATCCTTCCACACGACTTTTCCTCTCAGAAGTGCATGGGTGCCTATAATAATATCAACCTTTCCCTCACTTATATCCCTTTTTAGGGCAGTAGCCTTACCTCCAGTTACAAATGAGGAGAGTTGTTCAATCCTTACAGGAAAATTGCCTATTCTCTTCTTGAATGTCTCAAGGTGCTGTTCTGCAAGTATGGTTGTAGGGACAAGTACTCCTACTTGTTTTCCGTCCATGACCGCCTTCATACTCGCGCGGATTGCTATTTCGGTCTTGCCAAATCCGACATCTCCACATACTAATCTATCCACAGGTGTATCATTCTCCATATCCCTTTTCACCTCTTCCATAACCTTTGTCTGGTCTAGCGTTTCCTCATAAGGGAAAGATGCCTCTAACTCCTTCTGCCATACAGTATCTGGTGAAAATGGGTAGCCCTTTGCCACGTTCCTTTCTGCGTATAGAAGGAGTAGTTCCTTCATTATCTTCTCTATATGCTCCCTTGCCTTTTGTTTTCTGACACTCCATTCATCTCCGCCCAGGCTTGACAGTTGAGGAGGTGGTGCACCCTCATCTCCTATGAATTTTTCGACACATTTAAAGAGGGATATGGGTACATACAACTTATCTTCATTCCTATATTTAATAAGAATACAATCTGTTGCAACCCCATCAATATTAATTTTCTTAATACCATCGTAAATACCTATTCCAAAATCAGAGTGCACTACATAATCTCCTTTTGTAATCTCCTCCAGATCCTCAATGGGCATACCACTCCTTGGTTGTACCCATCTCCTCTGATGTCTGCGGACACCAAATATATCTTCGGTACTAAATACTGCAATCTTATCTTTCTTCAGAATAAACCCTTCCACAAGATCCACTGGAATTACAAGAGTATTCGGGAACAATTCCTCTATCTCTCTCCTCATATGGGGCTCACAACTTATAAATATCCTGTAATCTTGCAGTTCCTTTATCCTTTCTCTAAAAAGAGAGAGATTGCCTACATACGATGGTTCACCGCCTATACAAAAACCATCTTTAGCTATATGAATAACATTTTTTGCGTCCAGACTATCTATATCGCTGACAACGGGTATGTCAGGCAGAAGATAGTCCATTATAGACGAGGACCCCGGGAATATGTTGTTTGGGGGGATAGAAACATTTTGTATTTCTCCTGTCGATCTCTGGGTATAAACATCAAATTCCCTTATAGACACAATTTCGTCGCCAAAGAATTCTATTCTCACAGGGTTCATAAATGCCTGAGGAAATATATCAAGTATCCCTCCTCTTACAGTAAATTCACCAACCTCACATACCGTTCCAACTCTTTTATAATTGGACATTGTGAGTTTTTCTACCAGAGCAGAAGGAGAAATTGGGGATTGCAGGTGCATCATTCTCGAGAAGAAGATATTGGGGGATTCGATGTCTTTTATATAATTACAAACACCTACGAAATTAGGATTATGTATTTTTGAGAGTAGGTTGATTATATCTTCTGCATTTGGAGGTGGGATCGTATCTATATGAGCAACTACAGGAGCTTCTATAAATGGTGAAAGGAGTCTTCCTAATCTAATAGGAGTTTCTGTAATTACGATAGCTCTACCATATTTTTCCACAATGGCCCTTACATAGATTGAGATAAGACATCCTGATAAACCTGCTATTTTGTTCTTTGTAAGGGCACTTTTAACTATAGGAAGGTTAGACAGGAGGGAAAAAAGTTCATTCAGCATCCGCCATTTTAGTCCTTCAGCGTGAATCTTACAGGATAACCAAGCCACACCCTCACAGGCCTATCTCTCTGCTTCGCAGGGGTGAACCTCCAGGTGCGGGCGGCACTCGCCGCTGATTCATCAAATGCAGGGTTAAGGGATTTAGATACCTTTACATCTATTACATATCCGGTGGTATCGAGAAGTAGCTTGAGATAGACAATTCCCTCCACTCCTGCCTTTCTACCTATCTCAGGATATTTAGGTTTAGTTATATATACTGGCTCTGGTGGTGTATCATACGGTACAAAATCAGGTGTCTCAGTTGACGGTGGTGGCGGTGCCTTTTCGAATCCCGTGAAATCTGTGCGCTCTATAGTCGTCTGCTCCACTTCCTCTGCTGTCTCTGCCTCAACTGGCATTTTAGGCTTGGGAGGTGGAGGTGGCTCTGCAAGTTGCTTCATCTCGGGGGGAAGTTCTATAGTGATAACACCTGCCTCTACTTTTGGCTTATAGGGATTAGGTGCACACTCCGGGATGAAGAGCACAGCAACTATAGCAATTGCCAGCGCGCACACCCATCCAATCTTAAGATACTCGCTTCCTTTTTCCTTTATATCTACGCTTTTCTTCATTTTTCTCCTCCAAAGGTTTAGCTACCTCGTTCCTTCAATGTAGCAAGAGAAACTTTGTAAGCTGTTGCCTCTTTCAGACCCTCAAATACATCGGAAAGGTCGCCATACATACCATCCTTATCCATCAATATAGATACAATCAGATTAGGGTTTGACTCTACCTTATGAGCTATAATCGAGGCGACATATTCCTTTGAGACGATATTATCGTCTATAGATATCATACCCTCATTGGATATCCATATATGGGCGATGTTCTTTTTGGGTAATTTTCTTGTCTCAACTGCAGAGGGTAGGTTTACCCGAAATCCCTGTTCTACCCTAAAAACTGATGTAAGCATAAAGAATACAATAAGGAGGAAGGCAATATCCGCCATAGAACAGGTAGGGATCTCTGCAGATTCCCTCTCCTCTCTTGAAAGCCGCATAAAACCCCCATAGTAAAACCAAAAATCAAAAAGAGAAATAAAAATCAAATTTCAACCAAGCACCAAATCCTAAATAACAAGTACAAACACTGTCTTGAATTTTGATCATTGGAATTTTATCTGGTTACTAATCACTGGTTACTGATAACCTAATGACCAACCCTATGGTTTTTCCCTCTTTTCTGGTGGAGCGAAGGCAATACGCTCTGCAGTCCCAAGTTTCAGTTGGTCAAACACCTTGATTATAGTCTCATATTTACATCTACTGTCTGCCTTCAAAGAAAATACCAGCGAATCATTCACTGCAAGCATACTCTCAACCTTATTCTTTATATTTTCAAGACTTACATCCTCTTCTTCTATCCTCACTTGCCCTTTTGCATTTACATATACCTGAGCAATGTTCCCCTTTTTTATTTTGACCACTTCTCCCTTTTCTGGAAGGACAATTTGCAGTCCCTTCTCAGTGGCAAATACAGATGTGAGCATAAAGAAGACGATGAGGAGGAAGGCTATATCAGCCATAGAAGCAGTCGGGATCTCTGCCTTCATTTTCCTCCTTCTACCCCCAAATCTCATAATTTCTCCTTTCTACCTATCGGTAGATTGGTTTGTTATGGCTTATTCTCCAGTAGGAATTCTATAACATCTGTTGCAGTATTTTCCATCATACGGGTGTAGCCATTTGCACGGGTACTGAAATATACATAGAAAAGTACAATGGGAAAAGCAATTGTAAGCCCTGTCGCCGTCGTTATAAGAGCTTCTGATATCCCAGATGCCACGAGTGTCGGTTCGATTTCACCTGCTATTGCAACAGCATCAAATGCAGAAATCATACCCGAAACTGTGCCAAGAAACCCTATAATTGGGGCAACTGTTGATACAGCGGAGAGAATTGGCAGTCCTTTCTCAAGAAACGCAAGTTCCACATTCCCTGTGTTAACAATGGACTCTTCAAGCGCTTCCTTATTTAATCCTACTTTCTTATATGTTACGAGTCCTGCTTCTATAGCCCTGGCAAGAGGTGCGCTGAACTCTCCACAATACTTTAGCCCCCCATCTATTCCATTCTTTTTAATAGCTTTTTTGAGACCCTCAACGAATCTTTTCCCATTTATAGAGGCTCGAGCAAATGATATGAACCTCTCAATTACGAAGGCAATCCCCGTGATTGCACAGAAAAGAAGTGGCCACATGAACACTCCACCTTTCTGAAAGAACACTACCACACCTACCTCCTTGTTAAGAGTTACATGAAATCTCTCAGCAGAATTATACAACAGAATCCAATATTTGTCAAGGAAAAAATATTAAAGTTATTATACTACAAATTTCTAAAAATGTCAAGTTTTTTTACAAGGTCTCTGAAAAAATACCCAGAGACCTCTGATTAGAGATTTCTACACTTTTTCAGAAATCTCTCAGAATAAAAACTTGACAGAGTAAGAAAAATATGGTATAATAACACAAAATTGTTTGCCGTTGACAACACCTGTACGATGCTGTCAAAAATAATATGTCCGAAGGATCCGTATGGAAAAGAAACCACTTTAAAATGATTTTTCGCAAATTGATAGTTTTGAATTGATTTCTTTGTGCTCTTTGTGGTTAAATTTTTGACAATACTTTTTATATAAAAGGGAGGAATTATGAAGATACACGAAGGAAAGCTGTCAGGAATTGGTAAGAGATTTGCTATTGTTGTATCAAGATTTAATAACCTGGTGAGCAATAGACTCTTAGAAGGTGCCGAAGATTGTCTTCTAAGACATGATGTGAAGAAAGACGATATTGAGACATTCAAGGTACCTGGTGCTTATGAGATACCATATATAGCAAAAATACTGGCAAAGAAAGGGAAGTTTGACGCAGTAATATGTCTGGGAGCAGTAATAAGAGGAGAAACTCCCCATTTTGATTTTGTTGCCAGTAATGTTATGAGAGGGATAATGCAGGTAAACCTTGAGTATAATGTCCCTGTAGTTATGGGGATTATAACCGCTGATACCCTTGAACAGGCTCTTGACAGGGCTGGCGCAAAACAAAATAACAAGGGTTTCTCTGCTGCTATGACAGCACTTGAGCTTGTGAATATAAAAATTGTTTAGCCTGTTACGGCAGATATTTCTATCCCAGCGTTCTTTATCAGTTAGTTCAACAAAGACATATCTATGAAATCCAGAAGAGAAGCAAGGGAGGTCGTTCTTAAAACACTCTATAGAGTGGAAGCAACCGGGAATACCGCTGAAGAAGCATACAATGATGTCTGTATGAACTGGAGCAGATCACCCTTCGACGAAGTCTATGCTCAGAGACTTTTGAAAGGAATTACAACAAACGTAGAAGGTATAGACGCCATACTGAGAGATATCGTGAAAAATTGGGACATTGAAAGGATTGCTATAATAGACAGAAACATCTTACGCATTGCCATATGCGAGGTGGTTTATTTTGACGATATTCCTCCAAAGGTATCCATGGACGAAGCAATAGAAATAGCAAAGATATACTCTACATCAGATTCAGGTAAATTTGTGAATGGTATATTGGATAAAGTAGTGAAGAGAGAGAAGCAGCGAAAACAAAAACGAACAATGGATTTATGAGACTCATTATAATTTCGGATATACATGCCAATCTGGAGGCACTCGAGGCGACATTTAGAAGAATCGATGAAATCAACCCCGATAAGATTTTATGTCTTGGTGATATCATAGGATACGGGCCAAATCCCAATGAATGTGTGAAGATTGTAAAGAATAAGGTAGATATATCTCTCTCGGGTAACCATGAATATGGAGTTTTGGGACGTACAGAGTTGCAAAGCTTCAATAAAAATGCAAGGATCGCCTGTGAATGGACGAAAAAAGTTCTCTCTGACGAGAATCTTGCTTATATAAAAAACCTACCTGTGAGTGTTGTAGATGAGGATATACTTCTTGTCCATTCAACCCCGATAAATCCAGAAAGATGGGATTATATATTTACCGCAAGGGATGCATTGTATCAGTTTATGGAGTTCAGTGAACCTTTGTGTCTCGTGGGACATACACATGTGCCTGTGTGTTTTGGAGAAAGGGGAACGTGTGTGTTTACGGATGGTGGCTTGCTTTTTCCCAAAGAAGGAACAAAGTATATCATAAATTTTGGTAGTGTAGGACAGCCAAGGGACTATGACCCAAGGGCGTCGTTTGGTGTAATAGACACAGAAGAGCGAAAAATCCAACTCGTAAGGGTTGCCTATGATATTGAAAAAGTTCAGAGGAAGATAATAGACCATGGACTTCCCCTGTTTCTTGCCGAAAGGCTTGGGACAGGGACATAATAAAATTTCAAAATCCAGACCTCACCCTTTTATTTGGAATTTTGGCTATTGGAATTTGATATTTGTTTGTTATTTAGTATTTGCAATTTGTAATTTTAAGGAGGGGGGTGTTATGACTCGTGTACTTATAACAGGGATCACAGGATTTGCAGGTAGCCATCTTGCAGATTATCTTCTTGAGAAAAAGGATCTCAAGGTATATGGGATAAAGAGATGGAGATCACGGACAGAGAATATAGAACATTTTATAGATAAAATAGAATTTTATGAATGCGACCTCAGGGATGCCTCGTCTACAAGAGACCTGATAGAGGTAGTAAGACCGAATATGATATTTCATCTGGCTGCCCAGAGTTTTGTTCCTACATCATGGAGTGCCCCCGCAGAATCACTTGAAACAAATATTATGGGAGAATTAAACCTTTTGGAGGCCGTGAGGAGGACGGGTATAAACCCTCTTATCCAGATTGCTGGAAGTTCAGAGGAGTATGGAGCTGTAAAGGAGAATGAGGTGCCCATAAAGGAGACAAACCCTCTCCGTCCCCTTTCCCCTTATGCGGTAAGTAAGGTCGGTCAGGATATGCTTGCATATCAGTATTTTAAAAGTTATGGGACAAGAGTAATAAGAACCAGAGGTTTTAATCA
>PEYP01000115.1 GCA_002774315.1 Candidatus Stahliibacteriota bacterium CG08_land_8_20_14_0_20_40_26 | reverse complement strand
AGAAGTAGCCTCACTGACTGTCTGCGGTAGACGAACACTCCGTACCCTCGGGTAATCGGTAGGTTTCACAGCGTATCAGTGAATCAGTAGGTAGAGTATCAGAAAAGACTGGTAGTCGGTTATCAGTAATCGGTAAATTTTAAGGCATATCAGGATATCAGTGGATTAGTAGGCAGAGTATCAGAAAAGACTGGTAGTCGGTTATCAGTAATCGGTGGATTTACGAATGCAAACTAAATTATTAATCGGGTAGCCGATGACCTGATCACTGATCACTGATCACCTGACCCACTAGTGCTCTTCCTATTCCTTATTCACGCTATCCACTGCTACGACCTTATCGTTTTCTTTTAGAAATATGACCCTAACCCCTTTTGCAGCCCTCCCCATAATCCTAACTTTTTTCAGTTTTATCTTGATGACCTGTCCGTTTTGTGTAACACAGATTACTTCTGAATCATCATCAACAGGAACAACACCTGCCACAGTGCCTTTAACCAGAACCACCCCCTTGCTTCCTCTCCTGGTCTTTCTGATCTTCTGAACTTTTACTCTCTTCCCGTGACCGTCCTCTGTGACAGTAAAGAGGCAGCTCATTTTGCCTGGAGAGACAAGGGTCACTATATAATCGTTCTTTTTAAGTCGCATCCCAATGACACCTTGGGCAGATCTGCCCATCATTCGCACCTCATTTTCATTTATTCTGGATGCCCTACCATTTTTTGTAACAAGAAGAACTTCTTTGTTTTTGGATACTCCCTCAACCCCTATCATAACATCATCTTCCTTCAATTTTACCACTGTTACACCATTCCTCCTGATGTTGCGAAGTTTTTCTATATCTATCTTCTTGGTTATACCAAACTTCGTTGTGATAAAGACAGCCTGAATGTCACTACTGGGAGACATAACACTTATCACCCTGTCATCATCCGATAGACCGAGCAGGTTGTTGATTGACCTTCCACGTGACGTCCTGCTCATTTCAGGTATCTCGTATGCCTTGAGATTGAATGCCTTACCTTTTTCTGTAAATAGAATGAGTTTTACATGATTTGTGGTAGCAACGACCTGCGACACAACATCTTCTGAAGTAAGTTTTATTCCAGATGTGCCATATCCTCCTCTTGCCTGTGTTCTGTAAGTATCCAACGGGCACCGCTTTATATACCCTCTTTTAGTCAGCATAATCACGACATCTGTATTGGGTATAAGGTCCTCCTGGACAAACTCCTCTTCTTCATCTTCTATAATCTCTGTGCGTCTTTTGTCAGCAAACTTCTCTTTCACATCCAGTAGTTCTCTCGTTATTACCTCGTAAATTCCCCTCTTTGATAAGAGTATGAGACGAAGTCTCTCTATTTCTTTTATGACCCCCGTATACTCATTTTGCAGTTTCTCCCTTTCAAGACCTACCAGTCTTGATAGTTTCATATCAAGTATTGCCTGCGCCTGTACATCTGTTAAGCTGAACCTTATCATTAGGTTGTCTTTTGCATCTTTTGTCGTCTTTGACTTTTTTATGATATTCACGACCTCATCAATGTTATCTACAGCGATCTTTAATCCTTCTAATATATGTGCCTTCTTTTCTGCCCCTTCCAGTTCGAATTTTGTTCTTCGCTCCACTACATCGTATCTATATTCAAGGAACGAGGTGAGCATCTCCTTTAGAGGAAGAGTAACAGGCACACCTGATTTGAGAGCAAGAAGATTTACACCGAATGTGGTTCTCATTTGGGTATGCTTATAGAGATTGTTTAATATAAGGTCTTCATTTGCCGTCTTTTTAAGTTCAATAACGATCCTCATCCCTTTCCTGTCGGACTCATCTCGCAGGGCAGTGACCGCCTCTATTTTTTTCTCCTTTATGATGCCCGCTATTCTCTCTATGAGGATGGATTTATTTACCTGATAGGGTATTTCGGTTATACATATTGCTTTGCCCTTGTTGGTCTTCTCAACTGTAGCCCTTGCCTTTACCACAACCTTACCCTTCCCTGTGAGCGCATAGTCAACAATGCCGTTCTTTCCAACTATTATCCCGCCTGTTGGAAAATCAGGTCCCTTGATACATGAAAATGGATCAGTATCTGGATCTTCTATAAGCGCAATAAGTGCATCTATAACTTCTCCCATGTTATGTGGAGGGATATTGGTTGCCATACCAACAGCAATACCAGATACCCCATTTACCAAAAGATTGGGGAAAGAAGCAGGCAGAGTAACGGGCTCTTTCAATCTTCCGTCAAAGTTGGGAACGAAATCGACGGTGTTTTTTTCTATATCCTTGAGAAGATATAGTGCAAGTTTTGAAAGCCTTATCTCCGTGTATCTGTATGCTGCTGCAGCATCACCATCTATTGAGCCAAAATTTCCCTGGCCATCTATAAGCGGGTAACGCAAGGAGAAGTCCTGTACCATTCTTGTGATTGCGTCATAGACAGCGAGGTCACCATGCGGATGAAATTTGCCAAGGCAGTTATGTGAAAGCATACCATTGGCAATAAACTCATGGGCATTATCTACCTGAATATCAAAAGTTTTTTGTGCAGAAACCTTTTCTACCTTTTTTACTCTTAAAAAGTATAATCCATTTTGAAAAATTTCAGTAAGAGTCTCTGACAGAGGTGACCCTATCTTGTTAAGTTTCTCTCTTATCTGCCAGTTCTCAATCTGTGTTTTGCCAAGATTTTTATCTTTAAGGTCCCTTGAGTATCGTATTTTGCAACCTGTTGGATATTTTATCCCCATCCTGAATTTTTTGCCATCGATTCCTAAATACCAACCAGAATCAATGTGACATCTACTCAGTTCTTCAAAGATTGCCCCGCCGGCAAATGGAATAACATCGTATTTGTTAGATATATATTTGTTTGAAATAATTTCTTTTAATCTTCTACTCTTCTCTTCATCCAAAAGTTCAAGCATAGAGGCCAATAAACCAGCGTTTATCCCTTCAAACTCCACAGAATAAAAGGGATGTTTTCCTCCTACCACTTTGCCACAAATTTCCCCCCCTTTTTTTGTAATTTTTGCCTTATACTTCCTTCCGATTATCCCAAAACACTCCAATAGAAGCATCAATCTATCAATCAACCTCTCCGATGTTGAGCCGTAATGAATTGCATTTCTTTTTTTATGGACAGAGCCATCCCCATCTATCAAACCGCTTATAAAAGAAAAAATGACATTTTTGGGTGAATTGAATATCCCTCGCGGGATAAATTTTGTTTCAGCATAAACATTTTCTAAACCAAAAACTGATACAATGTAGTCGTTAATCTTTTCCCTATTTATTCTTAATGAATAAATTGTCTTAAATTTATCACTGTTTTTTTCTTCTATTGTTGCCTTATAACCAAACTCTTTTTCTAGGACCTTTTGGATTTTTTTAATCACCCCCCTTGAAGAAGAACAAAAGCCCACCCTTAGTCCTTTGCCTCTATTATATCCTCTTTCAATCCAGCCATCGGATATTAACTGCCCCAGTAAATACCCTATATTTTCATTCAAGGATAGCGTCTTCCCATTAAGGGATGGAAGGAAAAGATATTCTTTAATATCAGGAAAAACTGACCTCATTACAATATAATCATTTTCTGTAAGTTCTTCTGCCTCTTTCCATTTAAACTCGAGATTTTCGTCTATAATCTTGAACTGCTGGGATTTTGTTGTTGTGTTATAGGAACCATTTTCAAGATGTATCTTAATGAGTTCTCTTTCAGGCATTTCATATAGCTCGGTAACTTGCTCTGTCCCATTCTGGGTATAGACTAAGTCTCCTCTTTTTATATCCTGAATTGGAGCCAGTCCTTTTGATGTAACAACAAGAGTATCTCTAACAAAACACTCCCCAACAACGGTTGCAGATTTTTTGAAGGGCTTATCAGGGGTAAGCCCAAGTTCGTGCATTGCATAAAGAATCCTTCTATGTACAGGTTTCAGACCATCCCTTACATCAGGAATTGCCCTTGATACAATAACGCTCATAGCATAATCTATATATGAGCGTTTCATCTCGTCTTCTATAGCAACAGGTATAATCTTCTCCATAGTTTTTATGATAAAAAGTAACAGAAATTGTATATTTGCTAATTATACAACAAAAATAAGGGATTGTCAAGGAAAAAAGTGCGTATAAAATAAAACAGAATCAAGGATTCCTATCTCACTTTTTCCTTGACAAAATGGAAATTTTGTAGTATATTTAAGGAATGAAGAAGTGGAAGATAAAAGACCGACCGAATACCTCCCATCTTGAAAAGCAGCTTGGGATTTCATCTATTCTTGCGACTATTCTTTACCAGAGGAATATTAAAGAGGTTGAAGAGGCAAAGCAATTTCTCTCACCTCAAATCTCTCATCTTCACTCTCCTTTTCTCTTTCCCGATATGGAAAAGGCGATTAATAGAATAAAAGACGCAATTAAAAAGAGGAAAAAGATGCTTGTCTGGGGGGATGAAGATGTTGATGGAATGACCGCCGCTAGTGTCCTTTTTAAGGTGCTGGAGGATCTCGGTGGAAATGTCTCATACTGGATACCGAGAAGGGCCACTCATGGTATCGGGCTCTCTAAGGAGCGTATGGAGAGAGCTCTTGAAAATGAAGAAATGCTCATTATCACGGTAGACTGTGGCAGTTCTGATGGAGATATTGTCGAATTCGCAAAAGAACAAGGTATAGATATTATAGTCACAGACCACCATGAGGTGAGACATCCACCCAATTCCTTTGCATTTTTAAATCCAAAGGGCTCCTCATATCCATTCAAGAACCTTGCAGGGGTTGGTGTATCGTTAAAACTTACACTGGGACTTGTAGATAGTATTCTTGGAATTAGAACCGATGACTTCTTCCGTGTAAGAAAGGACCTGCTTCCGCTTGTGCTACTTGGAACTGTATCGGATCGTGTATCTCTATTAGGAGAAAATAGAATACTTGTTAAGACTGGTCTGGAGGCGTTCCCAAATGTCAATCAGCCCTTCATTCAAGCGATAGAGGAAGTTATTGGGGTTACTGAACCTGTTGTAGAGGAAATATTTGAGAAAATTACTTCTGTGTTATCTGCCGGAAGAGGATTAGAAACTGAGAATCCTCTCATGAGATTTTTCTTGACCAATAGTGTTGATGAGGCAAAGGAGATTCTTGGAGGACTTCTGAACGCCCAGCAGGTATTTGAGGAGGAATTTGAGGTTGTATACAGAGAGTGTGTGAGGAGGATAAATGATAAAGGGATAATCGTTCTGGATGGTGTGCCGTTTCAATTTTTAGGTAGCTGCGCATCCAGGTTAGTAAAGGAAACAGAAAGACCCGCAATACTTATAGGTCATAAATTGGGCGATATTTATATTGGAGAAGGGAGAGCACCTTCCGACTTCAATCTTGTAGAATTTTTTGCTCAAAACGAGGAACTGTTCACAAGTTTCGGGGGACATAAACCTGCTGCAGGATTTTCGATAAAAGAAGAGCATATAAAATCCTTTATTAAGAATGCATCTAAGGTTGAATATAAAAAAGAGATTAATAAGGGGGATATATTGGATATAGATGCAATTGTGAATGTAGATGAATTCTCTGCCGGTCTCTTTGAGGAGCTTATGCTTTTGTCTCCATATGGCGAAGGTAATCCTAATCCAATTCTTGCTACTATGGGTGTAAAACTCCAGAAAGATAATAGTGGGTACAGATTTGCGGATATTTCTGGTATTTCGATTACAGCCAGAGGAACGGCAACTGTTGATAAAAGGATTGATATTGCTTACTCCATAGATGACAGAGGTGGCTTAAAGATAGAGGATTGGCGATAAAAAATCAAAGTGCAAATATCAAAGATTAAAAATATCCCCTGACGATGAAAAATACCTTTAATTGGAAGACATCCTATAAAGATCAGGATGTCTCTAAACTTCATACACGATTATTAGTTAATTTTGGTAATAAACGTTGTCAGGTATAATGAATATTATACCAGGAGTTATGGAAAATCATAGCATGACAAAGGAGACCCCGGGACTGGCAATTGCCTCATTGGTATGTGGAATACTTGCGTTTTTTATACCCTTCCTTGGGTTTATCCTCGCAATTCTTGCTATTGTATTTGGAGTGAGGGCGAGGAGTATGATAAGGGAAGCTGGAGGAGGACTTGGAGGAGAAGGTGTAGCACTTGCCGGCATTATATGCGGAATAGTGGCCATTGGAATGTCACTTTTCTGGGTATTTTTTATATTGAGTTTTTTAAAATTTCTGTTCAGTACCCCTTTTATGTATCATTACTGGTATTACTGATTTATCTGTACAAAGATTACCGATGCTTTGCAGGGGATATACCAACCACAGAGGCAATGTCAAAAAGAATTAGACGCAGATTAACACCGATAAATTGTTAAGCTTGTAGGCACGATTTCAAATCGTGCAAGTACCTTGTAGGCACTCCGCCGAGGCGGGATGCAAATAATAGCACAAATTAAATTTGTGCCTACAACCCCACCGCAAAAATCAGCGGCAAAGAAAATAATTAACCACAGATGTTCACAGATAAATAAAAATCTTCATAGTGTCCCCGCTTTATTGAAATTTTATGGGACACGATAGATAATTAGTTCTCTTGTTGGCCATATGTGATCTGTGAGTTGAGCAGCCATAGCAGGTGTTCTCTGATTCCATTTTCTGTTATCATTGCAACTTCTCTGGCGTAATCCTGAGTGTTCTTTGACAAAATGATAATATCCCGATGCAAGGTACAATTGGTCTTCAAGTCTTCCGATTTCTTTCGAGAAACCATTGGTCTTTCGGGTTAATCTCCTTGAATTCTGTCTAAGGGTTAGATTGTTACGCTCAACGAAGGATATGTTCACGCTTTTGTTGACGGGAGAAGACTCTAAGAGTTTTTCTATCTCGTCCTTGTTACCAAATACGATTGTAGTATCAATAGAGACAACTCTTCCTTTTCTGCGTTTTTTGACAACTTGAGCATACTTTAGTTCAGGAGGCGCGGATAGTTTAGGTTTCCGTGGGCGGCCTCTTTTACCAGGTTCTCGCGGAATTTCTTCTCTAATACCATATGTCTTTAACAAAGCCTCTTCATAGCATTTCAACTCATCACTCGTGAAGAACGGAATTGTACCATCTGTTACCTTATCGAGTTTGGATATTAGTTTCTCGGCATTAGAGCGTGTTCGCTTACCTACTATAAAGACTGGAAGCACCTTGGTCCTGGGATCAAAACTACACCAGACCCATGTATCTCCATATTGTGAGAGGATTTTCTCCATAGCAGTTAAGTTTTTCTCTTTTTTTTAACGAAACTCCATAACTCGTCAAGTTGGCATTCTTCTATGTGGAGATCAGAGAGCAAACTACCCAATACCTTACGACAATGCTTGCTGGCACGGTCGAATATTCTATATACCGTATCCTTATCGATTCCCATGATTCTTGCAGTTGCACGGATGCTGTTGCCTTCTGCAAGACAACGTACTACTTTTTCAATTGTGTCTTCAGAGGTATGCAATCCAAAGAACACTGTGTTACGCCGTTCGGAAAATCGGGTCTTGCAAGTCTTACACCTAAGAAGTTTCGTATTGTTTTTGCCGTAAGTTTCATAACAAACAATGTTACCTCGTCCCTTTTTTCCAAAATCAGGGCAAGACTCATTAGGACAAAAAATATCTGATAATTCCATGGCACCTCCTTGTAATATAAGACCAAACAAAAGTATTACAAGATAAGTATACCACAGAATTATTTAAATGTCAAGAA
>PEYP01000029.1 GCA_002774315.1 Candidatus Stahliibacteriota bacterium CG08_land_8_20_14_0_20_40_26 | reverse complement strand
TATCTAGATCGACTAATGTTCGCACTCTTTGGCCTAAGATATCGTAGATTTCGATGGTAATGTGTCCCGATTTCCTAAGCTGATATCTTATATTAGTCGTTAAATTGAAAGGATTAGGATAGCATTGCCAAATGTTGAATGAGCCTTTATTCTCTTGAGTATCCATATTTTCACTAATTCCGACAGTCTTCTCTATTGTAAATGAGTCAAAAACGGTTTCGTCCGGCTTAATTGCTTCAAAGTTTAGTGTCAAACTATCTATGGAAATCTTACAACAGTGAAGGGTAGTTTCCGAATATATCGTCCAGCTACTTGAGCCGACTTGCCTTAAAGGTGCACCTCCACCCCCTGTAACAATATAGTAGACACCGTTAACAAGCCCTCTTTCATAATTATGGTCATGCCCATTGAATACTATATCTACTCCATAGGTCTCAAAGAGGCTGCACCAGGCCCCTCTCACATATAGATCGCTGCCATGGTTTCCGGAACTGTAGGGTGGACGGTGAAAAAAGACAAAGATCCAATCTGCACTTTCGCTGGCAGTAATTAGATCAGATTCAAGCCACTCCCTTTGGTTTCCATATACTTCAGTTTCAGTACTCAGACAGATGAAATGGGCATTGCCATAGTCTATTGAATACCATTGTTCATTACCCAGGAAATGCCACAAATCGTAATAGAGTTGGGCATTCTCTTCGTGATTCCCAATAGCTACAAAATAAGGGATATGGTCCAGGATATCCTGATTTGTGCTAAACCAGGTTATCCATTTACTGTCAATTCTGCCATCTTCTACCAAGTCACCAGTATTAAAAGCGATATCAGGATTGATATCTATAATTCTGGCAACCACTGCAGCACGGTCGCCGTCATTGGTGCGGGTATCTCCGTAGGCAACAAAGGTAAAGGGCTGGCATCGATATATCGCTGTCGAAAATGTGTTGTCAACGCTCGCTTCCCCAGAAGATGAGCTTACCCGATAGTGGTAAGTAGTGGAAGGATTGAGTTCGGTAAGTTCGATGCTGTGCAATGTTCCCACTGTAGAATCGACTTCTACGAATCCATAAGTAGTGTCAGACCCATACTCAATCATTGCGTCACCGGATTTATCTGTTCTCCAACTAATTATCATTGTTGTTTGAGGGTCACCAACCCAGGAAAGATATGGTCCAAATTGCCCCCATTTGAATACAGTATCATTTACGATTGCATCATTATCAGGAACGGTGTATAATCTGAAACCCACTGCCTCCCCGACAGGTCCTTTCTCAACATATAACCAGCATCCTTTGGTATAATAATAATAGAGAGTAGTCTCGGGGGAAAAGTTTAGATCTATTTGCCACCTTCCATCAGGGTTCCTATTCAGTGGGACTGCCGCTGGGGCCCAGCTGCCAAGCTCAGGCAGGTTACCCATTATATAGACAGTATCGGTAGGCGAGGTTTCTTCTGGTACCGTTACGAAGAATCTTACTGAGGTTGCCTCTACTTGTGTAAACAACAAGAGACAAGAAGCAACTATCAGAAAGTAGTTCCTTGGATACAAAAACCAATAAGATACCATATAGTTTTGGGGAATAGCTTATTGCTGGGGACTTGACAAAAGTCAGGTTGATATTTTGTCGCTGAAGGAATAGTAATCTACTGCAATACAACGCAATCTAATTACCAAATCAGGAACATTCAGGTCCCACAGGTAATTAGAATCCTATTCCCAGTGAGATTCTATGGGTATTTCCGAGTCTATCAAAATCTGTAAAAGCATAGTCGACTTTTAATAAGACCATCTTCCCTATGTAACTCTCTATTCCTGCACCAAATGTAAGTCCTTCTTCGCTATCTCTCTTAAACAGCGCACTGTAGCCCCCCCTTAAGGAAAATAAGTTATTAAATACATATTCCATTCCTATGTTCAGATACTCGGTGTTGTCATTTGGATGGACAGCATCTATATCAGCAGTTAAACGACTGTTTTTAGTCTTTAAGAGATCCATTGCTATCCCAGCCCTGAAAGTTAGAGGTAATGACCATCCATCTGTAACCAGATTAGCAGCGGTCAATTCATTGTTGCCCATTATTGTTGGGTCGATATCGTGATACACCATTACATCTCTGCCGGATAACCTCATATCCATACCAAAATTTGATATATTCATTCCAATCTTTATGTCATTAAACTGAGTGATAAATAGTGTCCCAAAATCTATCGCAAAACTTGAAGCGGTCATATGCCAGATTTTCTCCTGAATGTATTTGGTATTAAATCCAATGGAGAACCTATCTGTCAGGTTTTTAGCATAAGATAGACCAAGGGCCATACTGCCCACTGAAAACAACTCGCCAGTTCCTTCTGGTTCATCAACCGTTCTCACCTCCATATCTGCGGTGCTTAAAGAGGTCATACTTATCCCGACTATGCCATAATTGCCAACAGACAATATACCCCCAAAAAAATCGAAGTTTATGTCAGCCAGCCATTTTGTATGGTTAAAGATCATTTCGTTCCTTCCTAATCTTGACAATCCTGCAGGATTCCAAAAGATAGCGGTTGCGTCATCAGCTACGGCGACAAAGGCTTCTCCCATACCTATTGCTCTGGCGCCAACATCAATCTCCAAGAAAGGTGCAGCAGTTGTACCAACTCCAGAGACATTCCTGACATATTGACTGTAGGAATGAGTGGCTGTTATAACTATGAAGAAAAAAACAAATCTTATTCTCATCACGCCTCCTTATTTTATTACAGCAAATTTACTAATCTTCTCCCCAACATCAGGTGCATCTATGTGATAGATATAAAGACCATAAGCAATATCCATACCATCCTTGGATACCAAATTCCATGACTCTGCACCGTCTTTCATTCTGCTCTCATGCTCTATTGTCTTTACAAGATTGCCCCTCACAGTATATATGCGGATAGTGCATTTTTGTGGTAGATGGATGAAGTCTATTTTTCTCTCACCACGGCCAAATTGATAAGGGCTAAATGGCTCCCAGGGAGCTGCGACCACATAGGGATTGGGTACCACAGCTATTCTGTCCAGTTCTGCTTTGGCCTTCTCCTTGCTGCAAAACTCTGCTTTGACTGTAAAATTGAATACATCACCTCCCAGTGTATCGCCCTCTGCATCCAGCCAATTACCCCTGAAGGGTTTTGTGGTACAGAGATAATATATATCTCCTGGCTGAGGTGGAATGGGTTCCTCAAGGAAGGTAGTATCAACAACAATGCTGTCCTCGTTAATGTATATCGTATCGTAAACTGCTGGAGGCCCCATTAGGCGTAATTGCCATGTTGTCCTATACTTAACCACTGAACTGGGATCTTGTATTAGAATAATAACCGCATCTCCCATAGTAAAC
>PEYP01000081.1 GCA_002774315.1 Candidatus Stahliibacteriota bacterium CG08_land_8_20_14_0_20_40_26 | reverse complement strand
ATGACTTAATTACAGTCTTTATCTGTGTCTGCGCTAATCTGCGTGCATCTGCAGTTAATTTATGTACCCTTTTTGCTTCACCAGGCAGAAAACTCGCTATGGACCCACTCTCGGTCCTTATTATAATCTCCCCATCTTCGCCCAAGTTAATAAATTCACCTCTTACAACCCCGTTCTCAGTTTCTATCTCAACATATCTATCCATAAAAGACAGGTATTCTCTCACACAATCCATTATGTTTTCCCTCGTTAGGTTACTCTCGAAAATAGAAAGAAATAAGGAGAGTATTGCCTCTCTACTGGCTGGTATTCCAGTTTCTATCCTTACAGATGTTGCACTCTCAAGGGGAAGTACAGTTTCGTTGACATTCATTCCAACTCCAATGATTGCAAGTTCCCTCTCTGTCTCAATCAGTATGCCGCATATCTTTTTGTTGCCTATTACAATATCATTTGGCCACTCAATCTCTGCCCGAAGTCCGCATTCTTCCTCAAGTGTTTTAGCAACAGACAACGCAGTCCTCATAGACAGAAGCGGAATCTTCTCTGTAATGAAAGAAAATGTAAGTGATTCTCCCTTGTGAGAAGACCATACCCTTCTAAACCTTCCTCTCCCTCTATATTGCTCATCCGCTACAATTACATATCCTGGCCTTCCTACTCCATTTTTGATGAGCTCTTTAGCACGGTCCTGTGTGGATGGTAGCCTTTTATAGAAGAGAAATTTCTCCTTTGTAAAGAGCCTACTCCCATATATTCTATCAATATCCATCATGAAAAAAATCAAAATGCAAAAACCAATCACACATCTAACAAACTAACCAACTATCCAACCAACTATCCAACTAACTAACCAACTATCATCTATATTCTATCACTCTTATCTCAATATTTCCAACAAGGTCCATTATCTTTGCCCAATCCTTGAGTCCACCCTCTTCAAGTGTAATATGTGTGGCGTCTGCTATTATCTGATTGAATGTCGGATCCACCTCGACCCATCTTCCCACCCATACTTTATTCCACGCATGATAATAGAAATAGCCGTTCATACATACTAAACCAACACATATGTCAGTGGGAATTCCTGCTGCTCTTGAGAGGGCACAGAAAAGGGTACTATGTTCATTACAATCACCTTTGAGGGTTTCAAGAACATCCAGAGCACTCGGGATTGTTGCAGATGGAAAATCTTCCACATTCTGCGATGTCCAGTTCACGAGTTCTTTTACTTTTTCCCAATTATTTCTTGTGCCCTTTATTATTCTTGCAGATTTGTTTCTTATTCTCCTGTCCTCCACCTGAATAAGTGGAGTGTCCTCAAGGTATCTCTTTAGCTCTTCAGGAACCGGCCGAGGCTTGACTCTACTGCACCCGGAGCCTGGTGGAGATTTTGGTATCAACTTCTCATCTGGGCCAATACTTTTCACTGTGAGTGTATCACCTGAAAGTTCCTGCTTGCCTGTCTTTTTGAATCTTCCCTTCACAATTGCCTTGAGATAAATTACACTCCTCGGATTTTTTACCTCCATACCAGCGGGTATGGCAAACATTGTGAGTATCTCTGGAGATGTCTCTCCAAACTCCAATGCCTTTTTCTTATTCTCTTTGACCATCAGAACACCCATAGGTTCCTCTGACCGTAGTATCTCCCCATTCTTTCCCACCCAGGTTGTTGATTTCGCCCCCAGCAATTCTGTCTCGATCTTTATAGAATCACCTGTCTCCTTTATTATACTTACCTTTACCTGATTGACTGCAAATATGGTGGGGTCAAACACAGAAAGCAACAGATTCTTTCTTAAGGTAGAGACAAGAAAAGGAATTGACTGGGACACATATACATCCCCATCAAGTTTTATTCTCTCACCTCTCTCTCTACTTCCTGTCTTCACGCTATATATAAGTTCTTGCTCTTTTACCTCTCCGTTGGATGAGATTTTCTGTGTCTCCGATTCGAGTTCAAATGAGAATTTTTTAAGTCGGTATTCCCTATCAAGTTCATACACCGATGATGTCTCCATACTCCTCTTCGTTCCCATCATACCTAGTCTTATAAACACTATCTCCTTCAAAATATACCCGCTTTCTGTGGGTTTCATATCTATTATTGTATAGCCGATCTTCTCACCACCAAGATACATTCCTGAGAAGTATGTTGCCATTATCATAAATTGCAAGAATAGAGACATTATTTCTCCTTTTGCAGCCACGGATTGCACGGATAAGATTAAATCAATGTGAAAAAGATTATAAATTAAATCAGTGGAATCTGTGGCTTTCTATCTATTTATTCTGCACTGTTCACAGTAATTGCAAAATCAGGACATTTATATTCACAAACAAGGCATCCCGTGCAGTCATCTTCTTTCACTGGCTCTGCCATCCTGTCTTTTCCTATTGCAAGGACATTACGAGGACAGAAGGCAACACAAAGGTTGCATCCCTTACACCAATCTTTATTTATTTTTATAGTATATTTCTTCACTATGGCAATTTAAAGAAGTATTGTTCGCACGGTTAAAACCGTGCCCTACAGTCCATTCTTCACCACAAAGGGCACAAAGAGATTACAGATTTTAGATTTTCTTTGTGAACTTTCTACCTGTCGGTAGACAGGTGTGGTTAGAATCAGTCCTTCAAAGAAGTTCCTTAAAAAGTTCTCCTACCTCCTCGGGTTCGGATGCAACCCTAATCCCTACGCTCTCAAACTTCTCTATCTTCTCCTTTGCAGTTCCAGCCCCTCCAGAGATTATCGCACCAGCATGCCCCATCCGCTTACCGGGAGGTGCAGTCTTTCCTGCCACGAAGGCAACAACAGGCTTGCTTACATTATCTCTTATGAAATCCGCTGCATCCTCCTCATCATGTCCTCCGATTTCTCCGACCAAAAGAATTGCTTCTGTCTCGGAGTCTTCTTCAAATAGCTTAAGACCGTCTATAAACTTGAGCCCAATGAGGGGGTCTCCACCTATACCTATGCAGGTTGACTCTCCAAATCCCGATTTTGTTATATGCGAAACGAGTTCGTATGTGAGGGTTCCACTTCTTGATATAACTCCGATATTACCCTTTCTAAAAATGTTTGAGGGAAGAATACCTACCTTGCTTTTGCCCGGTGATATAAGCCCGGGAGAATTTGGGCCTATAAGCATAACCCCCCTTTCTCTGTAAAACTTTAATACCCTTGACATGTCAAGCACAGGTATACCTTCGCTTATGCACACAACAATCTTTACTCCTGAATCTCCTGCCTCAAAGAGGGCATCTACCGCAAATTTAGCAGGAACAAATATTATGCTTGTATTCGCCCCTTCTTTCTTTACAGCATCTTTCACCATATCATACACAGGAATATCCAAGAAGTTTTTCTCCCCTTTACCGGGTGTCACTCCACATACCACCTTCGTACCATATTCAACCATTTTCTCTGTATGAAATGAACCATCCCTTCCAGTTATCCCCTGGACACACACCCTTGTATCTTTATCAACAAGGATGCTCACATAACCCCCATAGTAATACCAGAATGCAAAAATTCTAAATCATAATTCCTAAATCCTAAACAATTTCTAATGCCCCAAATTATAAATTCCAAACTTGTTTAGTACATTGGAGAATTGGGATTTAGATATTGTTTAGAGTTTCGAATTTAGAATTTAGGATTTTAATCCTTGATATGTAATTTTTTTCTTCTAACCGGCCTTCGACAATTCTATTGCCTTTATTGCTCCTTCCCTCATAGATGGAACAGGAACTATTGGAGAACCCTTAAGTATCTTCT
Organism: Candidatus Stahliibacteriota bacterium CG08_land_8_20_14_0_20_40_26; assembly: GCA_002774315.1. Classification (GTDB taxonomy): domain Bacteria; phylum Hydrothermota; class UBA3073; order UBA3073; family UBA3073; genus UBA3073. Next base: position 12,145 of record PEYP01000081.1, on the reverse strand, counting down.
TTGCCTTATTCTCGTTTGTCCCTGTGAGTCTTGCCACCATAGGAAGTTCTATCTTCATCTTCGTTGTAGCTTGAATTATGCCCTTTGCAACATCATCACACCTTGTAATACCACCAAAGATATTAAAAAATATTACCCTTACATTTCTATCTGTAAGAAGGATCTCCAGTGCCTTCTCCACCTTCTCGGGCGAAGAACTGCCACCAATGTCAAGAAAGTTTGCAGGTTCTCCACCATACTTCTTTATAAGGTCCATAGTTGCCATTGCAAGACCAGCACCATTGACAACACACCCTATATCTCCGAACAGGGGTATATACGAAAGACCCGCCTCCTTTGCTGCCAGTTCCTTTTCCTCCCCGGGATCAGGGTCTCTCAAGCTCTCAATCTCAGGATGTTTTGAGATTGCATTATCGTCAAGTACTACCTTTGCATCTGTAACCCAGAGCCTTTCTTCTCCATCGAGTGCGAGTGGATTTATCTCAGCAATCTGGGCATCGCATTCTGCAAACAGTTTATAAAGTGCTATTACTATATTTACACTCTGGAGTGCAAGTGTCTTGCCGTCAAAGAGTGAGAGTGTTATCTCCTTTGCCTGATGGGGAAACAACCCATACACGGGATCAACCCATAGCTTGGTTATTGCCTCGGGTTTCTCTCTTGCAACCTCTTCAATATCCATTCCACCTTCTCTCGACGCCATAACGAGAGGAAACTTCTTATCCCTGTCCATTATTACCGCCAGATAGTATTCCTTTTTTATATCCACCGCCTTTGCTATCAATACCTTCTTCACAGGGAGGTTTTTAATCTTCATAGCAAGTATACTCGTGCTATAGTTCTTTACCTCATCAACTGTTTCTGCATACTTAACGCCACCTGCCTTTCCCCTTCCACCTGTATGGACCTGCGCTTTTACCATAACAGGACCATTATACTCCATTGCAATCTTCTCTGCCTCTTCTGGGGTTGTGGCGACTTTACCCTTCTGGACAGGAAGACCGTACTTCCTCATTATCTCCTTAGCCTGGTATTCATGCAGATTCATCTATTCTCCCATCAAGGAAAAAAGAAAATCAGACACAGATTAACGCAGATTTATAAATCAAGAAAAGCAGTGGCAAGTTTATCCCGTCTTTCCTGACATAAGCGCAACAATTCCCGGGAGTTTTTTACCAGCAAGGAATTCAAGCGACGCCCCTCCACCCGTTGATATGTGGGTAAAACCCTCTTCAAGACCGACTTTGTTTATTGCAGATGCTGTATCCCCTCCTCCTGCTATTACTATTGCTCCTCTTTCTTTTGCATTCTTCAAAGCAAAGGTAATTTGTCTTGTGCTGTTTGAAAATTTATCAATCTCAAATACACCGGGAGGGCCATTCCACAGAATAGTTTTTGCAGATTCTATCTCTCTTTTGTAACGTTCTATGGTTGAGGGTCCCGTATCAACTCCTATCCAGCCGTCGGGTATCTCCTCTACAACCTTCACTTCAGCATCTTCAGCAATCCTGTTTGCAACAATACAGTCGGATGGAAGTAACAATTTATCCCCTGCCTTGTCCAGTATCTTCCTGGCAACATCCAGCTTGTCCTTCTCCAGTATAGAATTTCCTATTCCCTTGCCTAAACTCCGGAAAAAGGTATAAGTCATTCCACCACTTATTAGTAATTTATCACACTTCGGCAGAAGATTTTCTATCACATCTATCTTTGTTGATACCTTTGCTCCACCGAGTATTACTAAGAAGGGGTGGGGTGGTGATTCACACACTTTACTGAGCCACTTGATCTCCTTTTCCATCAAAAATCCGGGCATTTTTGTCTTCATATAATATGTTACCCCTACTGTTGATGCATGCGCACGATGTGCTGTGGCGAAGGCATCATTCACATAAACATCGGCAGACCCTGCAAGTTTTCTTGCAAATTCCGGATCGTTCCCCTCCTCCTCTCTGTAAAATCTTAGGTTTTCAAGAAGAATGGCTTCACCGTCTCTGAGACCCCCAATTGCATTTTCCACCTCAGCTCCGATACAATCAGGAATAAATTTAACAGGTCTTGAAATTAAAGAAGATAATCGTTGAGCCACGGGTGCAAGACTCATATCCTTGACCTTTTCACCCTTTGGCCTTCCAAGATGGGAGATAATTATAAGCCTTCCCCCTTTATCAAGTATATACTTTATGGTTTCAAGCGACGCCTGAATTCTCGTATCATCGGCGATCTCGCCTTTCTTTAATGGGACATTGAAATCAACTCGCAGAAGAACCTTTTTACCTTTGAAGTCAATATTTTTAAGCGACAACATAATTCCCCCTTAGATGACAGAGAACACCACTAATTTTCGATTGACTATTGACGATTGACAATTTAAAATTTTCTTTGTGAACTTTCTACCTGTCGGTAGACAGGTGTGGTTAGAATCAGTGTTGTTATTTGCACGGTTGAAACCGTGCCCTACAGATTTCCCGGTTGTGCGATTTGTAGGCACAAATTCAATTTGTGCCAGCACGATTTGAAATCGTGCCTACAGTCCATTTTTCACAGCCTTTCGCCTATATAATGAACAAGATCTACAACCCTTGATGCATATCCATATTCATTGTCATACCATGCGAGCACCTTTACGAGATTGCCAATGGTCTTTGTTTCATACGGATCGAATATCATAGAGTGGGAGTTGCCTATGATATCACAGGAGACAACTTCATCTTTCAGATATTCAATATATCGTGGGTTTCTTTCGGATGCCCTCTTGAAGGCGTTATTTACCTCTTCCTTCGATGTTTCCTTTTTTACAGTACATACAAAGTCAACAAGGGAGGCATCAATGGTTGGAACCCTGACAGAAATAGCATCCAATGTTCCTTTCAATTCAGGGATGATTATCTCAATTGCCTTTGCTGCACCTGTAGTAGTGGGAATTATAGAGTGGGCAGCAGCTCTTGCCCTTCTTAGGTCCTTGTGTGGCGCATCTATAAGCCTCTGGTCTGCTGTGTATGAATGGATTGTTGTCATAAATCCTCTTTCTATCCCGAATATCTCGTGCAATATCTTCACCATGGGCGCAAAACAGTTCGTAGTGCAGGATGCATTATCAATAACATCATGTTTCAATGGATCATAAATTCCCTCATTCACACCCATGACAATTGCACAGTCAGCGGGTGTCCCTTTTGCGGGGGCAGTAATTATAACTTTTTTTGCACCCGCCTCAAGATGTAGAGCTGCCTTATCCCTCGAGCAGAATTTTCCTGTTGCTTCTACTACTATATCGGCTCCAAGGTCTTTCCATGGAAGTTTGTTAGGTTCTTTCTCCGTAAATGTGGGAATTTTCTTTCCATCTACAACTACCGTCCCATCGCTTCCCTGCACATCCATATCAAGTACACCATAGGTAGAGTCATATTTGAATAGATGTGCCAGTATCTTTGCATCTACTATATCATTTATCCCTACAATCTCTATCTCTTTATCCTTCATTGCAATCCTATTAACAAGCCTTCCTATGCGTCCGAAGCCATTTATTCCAATCTTTACTGCCATATTATCCCCTTGTAATTATACTGGCATTATCAAAAATCTAACCACACCTGCCTACCGCAGGCAGGGAGAGCACAGAGGAATCAATTCAAAATTATCAATTATCAATGCAAAACTATCAATTTGTGAAAAATCATTTTAAATTGCTAACTGCTAATTTTGCATTTTACATTGTTTCTTTTTCTCTGTGACCTCTCTATAAAACCAATCTCTTTATTCCATCTTTTTTAAACCATAGAGAACACGAAGTGTTTTTAACACAGAGATTGTGGCCCATCAAGAATTTACTTAAACTTATCTTCCCCAATGCTCTGTTATTTTTAGACACAGATTAACGCTGATTTACACTGATTGTTTTTTACTTCAAAGTTTTTTATTTATCTGTGAACCGAAGGTCGCCGTTAGGCAACATTTGTGTTTACCCCGTGAAATAGATATTTCACAGGGTGAATCTGTGGTTAATTTTAGTCTTTTTTTGAGAACACAGAGAATTAATTTTTATCTCTGTGATCTCTGTGGTTTCTTTCGTATTCTTTCATATTCTATTTGACACTACCATTATACTTCATATAAAATATTTAGACGATGGCTTTTATTATAACATAAGTGGGTAGAAAAGTCAAGTAAAAAAACAAACTATTGACTGACCACCCAGCGGTTAATTTTTGCTTGACAAAAAGGGATTTTTATGGTATAATACATGCACATTTTATATAAAATTTTTAAAAAGCAAGGAGTAGTAATGGCTGTCCCAAAGAGAAGAAACTCAAAGACCAGAGGGCGTAAGAGGAGAACGCACTGGAAGCAAAAAATGCCCCAACTAATAAGATGCCCGAACTGCCATCAACTTATACCTCCCCATACAGTATGCAGTAAATGCCATTACTATATGGGAAAGGAAAGAACTCTTTAGCAACAATATATCAAAAAGGAGGAATGTTGAGAAGTATAAACACTGAAGATATAAGAACAATAGGAATCTTCGGACAATCGTCCACAGGAAAGACTTCTCTTGGGGAGGCACTTCTATACCAGGCGAAGGTAACCAAAAGACTTGGAGCAGTAGATGACGGCACTTCAATTCTCTCTTCATCTCCACTGGAGGTGGAGAAAAAAATCACCATAAACCTCTCTATTGCTTCCTTTGATTATGAAGGGGCGTTTTTGAATATATTAGATACCCCGGGATACGACGATTTCTATGGCGAGGTTCTCAGCGGAATAAGAGCGTCAGATATTGCTATAATAGTTATAGACCCCTTGCAAGATCTGGGTATTGTCACAGAAAAGGCATTCTCAGACATAAAAAAGCATAATATTCCCATCCTCTTCTATCTATCGAAGATAAAAGAGAAAGAAGTGAATATAGATACCGCACTTTCAAGAATGAAATCAGCCTTTGGGAGTATTGTGCCTGTGACTATTGTTGAAGGAGACGATGTAAGCCAGGTTCTTGACAGTGATTCTCGTTATCACAAGGATCTGGTGGAAGCAATAGCAGAAACCGACGATACACTGTTGGAGAGGTATCTGTCAGACGAAGAATTGAAACGAGAGGAGTTAGAGACAGTATTTTATAAAGGGTTGTCATGCGGAAAGATAATGCCGGTCTATATGGGAGATTCACTGAAAGCAATCGGAATCCAGACATTGCTTTCTTCTACAATCGGAATCTCTATAAAAAGGGAACAAGATAAGTTCCTCGCCTTCGTATTCAAAACATCTGTAGATCCTCATCTTGGAGATATAAGATATACCAAGATATTGAATGGGGAATTAACACCCGGAAGCACACTGTATAACTGTACACAAAATGTAAATGAAAGAATAAACCAGTTATATCTTATGAAGGGCAAGGAAAGGGAGGAGGTTGATAAACTACCTCAGGGAGGAATTGGAGGCCTTGCCAAGTTGAAGAATACCCATACAGGGGATACCCTGAGAAGCAAAAAAGGAGAACCTTTACCTGGAATAGATTTCCTACCTTCTCTTGTCTCTGTGGCAATAGTCCCCAAAGAAAAGAAAGATGAAGAAAAACTTATGGAGGGGCTTTCCAGATTGCATGAGGAAGACCCGTCGTTTACTTACTACTACGATACAGAGACCAGACAGACCATTATAAAGGGAAAAGGAGAGCTCCACATAGACATAATTATAGCCGAACTAAAGAGAAAATATGGAGTTGAGTTAAGCACAGAAAGGCCCAGAATCCATTACAGGGAGACGATAAAACGCCCAGCGGAAGCACAGGGTAAGTTTAAACGACAAACCGGTGGACACGGGCAATACGGTGACTGCTGGCTTAAGATAGAACCCTTGGAAAGGGGACAGGGATTTGAGTTTGTGAATGCAATTGTTGGTGGTGCAATTCCGTCAAAATACCTTCCTTCTATTGAGAAAGGGGTGAAGGGAGCAATGACGGAAGGAGTACTTGCTGTCTATCCGGTAGTGGATGTACGGGTAACCTGTTACGACGGGAGCTTCCACACAGTTGATTCCTCAGATATAGCATTTAAAATAGCAGGTTCGCTTGCATTCAAAAACGCCTGTGAAAAAGTAGATATGACAATACTTGAGCCGATTATGCGTGTTGAGATCGTGGTACCCGAGGAATATCTGGGTGATGTTATGGGAGATCTTAATGCGAGAAGAGGAAAGATTCTGGGTACAGAAGCAGTCGGAAGGTTCCAACAGATAAAGGCACATATACCAGAAGCTGAAATGTTTGGCTATTCAGCATCCCTTCGCTCTATGACTCAGGGTAGAGGCACATTCACACAAGAGTTTTCCCACTACGAAGAGGTACCGAGAGAACTGCATGAGAAGATAAAAGCACAAGCAAAGAGTAAGCGACAAAACTAAGTCCCCATCTGCCATTCCTCCAGGTATGCCTTCTGTTCTTCTGTGAGGGTATCCATTCGCTTGCCCATACTTTTAAGTTTCATCTCAGCAATCTCACTATCTATCTCTTTTGGCAGTCTGTGCACAGAGGCAGGCAGTTTATTGTTTATTATATACTCTGCTGCAAGTGCCTGATTCGCAAATGACATATCCATAACCTCTGGGGGGTGCCCCTCTGCACATGACAGATTTACAAGCCTACCCTTTGCAAGCAGATATATCTTTCTGCCATCCTTTATCGTATACTCGTCCACAAGATTCCTCACTTCTCTTAAGCCCTCTGACATCTCTTCAAGTGCCTTTGCATTTATCTCGACATCAAAGTGACCAGAGTTTGCAAGTATTATTCCATCCTTTGCAGCTTCAAAATGGGCCCTATCTATCACATTTATATCACCTGTCACTGTAACCATAATGTCCGCTTCTTTTATAGCCTCTACTCCCGGCATCACTAAAAAACCATCCATTAATGCCTCAATAGCCTTTACGGGGTCAACCTCACATACAATGACCCGAGCACCCATACCATCAGCCCTTTTTGCAATTCCCTTGCCACACCATCCATAGCCACACACACAGAATGTCTTACCTGCTACAAGTGTATTCGTCGCCCTTAATATTCCATCTATGGTTGACTGCCCCGTTCCGTATCTATTATCAAAGAGATGTTTGGTAAGGGAATCGTTCACAGCAATAACAGGATACCTCAAAACTCCCTTCTTTGCCATACTTCTAAGCCTTATCACCCCTGTCGTTGTCTCCTCCGTCCCCCCCAGAATGGCGGGAATGAGTTTCTTCCTCTTTGAGTGAATGGTGGAAATAAGGTCTGCACCGTCATCCATCGTTATATGTGGCCTAAAGTCCAGACAGGAGTTTATATGTTTGTAGTATGTCTCGTTGTCCTCCCCCGTTATTGCAAATACAGCAATACCATAATCCATAACAAGCGATGCTGCAACATCGTCCTGTGTTGAAAGAGGATTTGAGGCACACAGTCTTACCTCTGCCCCACCTGTGGCAAGGGTCCTTACGAGATTTGCGGTTTCTGTTGTTACATGTAGACAAGCGGAGATTCTTTTCCCGAGAAGAGGACGCTCTTTCTTGAATCGCTTTTCTATAAGCGAGAGAACAGGCATATTCCTTTCTGCCCACTCTATTCGCCTCTTTCCCTCTTTACTCAAACCTTTATCCCTTATATCGCACTCCATAACACCTCCCGGTAAATCGTTATCAGATAACTAGGTCATTAGGTTATTGAGTTATTAGGTCATTGGGTAATTAAACTATCGGGTTATTAGGTAATCTATCCTTTATCCTCTTTACAAAGCTACAATCTAAAATCTGTAATCTAAAATCTTAATTTTTAATCGTCAATCGTCAATTGTAAACCATCATAGAATCTTTTTATCATCTCTTTTAATGCTTCTATCCCCTCCCCATTTGCCGCCGATGTGAAAACAGAATTTGGGAATCTTCTTTTCAGATATCCAACCTCATCCTGTGCCAGATCAATCTTATTAAATACATATATAGATTGCTCTTTTGCCACACTGAGTGCCTCAAGTATCTCATTGCCTGCACTTATCTGAAGCTCAACATAAGGGTGCGAAACATCCACTACATGTAGTCTTAAATCTGCAATTACTGCCTCCTCAAGTGTGGAGTGAAACGAAGAGATAAGCCCGTGTGGAAGCCTTCTTATAAAACCCACAGTATCAGTAATGAGATACTTCATCCCATCATCCAGTATAAACACCCTTGTAGTAGCATCAAGCGTGGAGAAAAGCTGATTGTCTATTTTTAATCCTGCATGGGTCAGGACATTCATAATGCTTGTTTTGCCTGCATTCGTGTATCCTACAATGGCAATTCTCCTTTGCCCCTTCCTTCTCTTTGATTGCACCTCCCTCGCTTTCTCTATCTTCTTTAATTCCTTCTTTAAAGTTCTTACTCTTGCCCTTATCCTTCTTCGGTCTGTCTCAAGTTTTGTTTCACCGGGGCCCCTCGTGCCTATTCCACCTCCAAGTCTTGAAAGCGCAATTCCCTTGCCTGTTAATCTCGGGAGTCTATACAAGAGTTGCATGAGTTCTACCTCAATCTGTGCACTCTTTGTATGTGCATGTTGGGCAAATATATCAAGTATAAGTTCTGTGCGGTCAATGACTTTTCTGCCTGTTATGGATTCAAGATTTGCAACTTGTGAAGGTGAGAGTTCCTCGTCAAATATCAGGGTATCTATATTCAGCGAGGAAGAAATTGCTCTCAACTCCTGTGCCTTTCCCTTACCAATAAATGACATCGAATTGGGTCTCTGAAGATTCTGGAGAATTTTCTCAACAACGATAACTCCCGCAGTCTTTGAGAGATTTTTAAGTTCCTCCAATGAATCTATCTTTTCCCACTTCTCTTCATAAGGAAAATGAACACCTACGAGCAGTACCTTCTCCTTTGCTTCTTGCGTAAGATACATAATGAAAATTTTTTGATTGTAAGCAGAATTAGCCAACCTATGTTCAGGAACAATACCGTAGGGCAAGGCTTCAGCCTTGCTTTTTTATTTGTAAGAAGCTCGCCATGTACTTTATATGAGGAGTTTCAAGAGGAGTGACTTCTGAGCATGCAGGCGATTCTCTGACTGATCAAATACTATTGAATGGGGACCATCTATGACATCGCCTGTTATCTCCTCGCCTCTATGTGCAGGAAGACAGTGCATAATTAGATAATCCTTTTTTGCATTCTTCAAGAGTTCTCTATTTATCTGAAATCCCTTGAACCTTTCGAGCCTCTTTTCCCTTTCAGTTTCCTGCCCCATACTCGTCCATACATCTGTATATATGATATCGGCTTTTTTTACAGCATCCTTCGGATCATTCATAATTTTTATTTTTGATTTTTTATTTTTAATTTTTAATCTTGGCTCATATCCCTTCGGAGTGGCAATGCTCATAGAGAAACCAAGGGTTTTGGATGCAAGAATGAGGGAATTGCAGACATTGTTTCCATCACCCACCCATGCAAGTTTAAGACCCGAAAAATCCCCCCTCTTTTCCCATATTGTAAACATATCAGCCAACACCTGACAGGGGTGTTCAAGATCTGAAAGTCCATTTATAACAGGGATATTCGCATATTGCGCAAGTTCTGTGATAGTCGTATGCTCGAATGTTCTCGCCATAATACCAGCTGCCCATCTTGACAGATTTCTTGCCACATCAGGAACAGATTCTCTTTTTCCGAGTCCTATATCCTGGGGTGCAAGATAGATGGCATGACCACCGAGTTCAAACATTCCCGTCTCAAGTGTAAATCTGGTTCTGAGGGAGGGCTTTTCAAAAATGAGGGCGAGCACTTTGCCCGTAAGTGCAGATGAAATCCTGTGTTTCTTCAGTTTCTTTGACAGTTCGAACAACTCATTTAGATCGCTGGCTGTCATATCAGCAAATGATAATATATCCCTCTTCATACATCCCCCACTCTTACCTGTTCCTTGTTATACGCCTCGATACCTTTGCCAAGTATGTATATTGCATCTTTGATATCTTCCTCTTTCAACACAAATGCAATTCTTGCCTCGTTTGTGCCAAGTCCCGGTGTAACATAAAATCCTGCACCGGGTGCGAGCATAACGGTTTTCTTGTCCACATTGAAACGCTCCAGCATGTATACTACAAACTTCTCTGAGTTATCAATGGGCAGCGTAATCATCGCATAGAAGGCGCCCTCTGGATTGTTCACGCTGACATTCGGTAATTTGCACAGTTCACCTATCGCTACATTCCTTCGGTGTTCGTATTCTCTCGTCATAACATTTATAAAGTTGTCTATATACTTGAAGCCCCCGAGGGCACCGTATTGCTCTATGGTTGCGGGACACAATCTGGACTGGGCAAATCTTATAAGTAACGGGAGCATCTCCTTGTCTTTACACGCAATAAATCCTATTCTTGCCCCGCAGGCGCTCATTCTCTTTGATATGGAGTCCACAAGTATAGTGCGCTCGGGCGCAACAGCAAGCGCGCTTGTGTGTTTCATCCCATCAAATACAAACTCTCTATAAACTTCATCTGATACGAGATACAGGTTATGTTTTTGGGCGATATCTGCAAGCATCTCCATCTCATCCTGTGTATATACTGTTCCAGTAGGGTTATTGGGCGAACAGACCAAAATTGCCCTCGTTCTATTCCCAATCTTCTCTATGATTTTCTCCTTCTTCGGAAGATGGTAATCTTCTCTCGGGTCTGTTGTTACGGGGATGAGCTTTACACCGGATACAACAGCAAGTCCATTATAGTTTGCATAGAACGGTTCAAAGGTGAGAATCTCGTCTTCTGGATTACACAGAAGAAGCATTGAGAAGAGTATTGCCTCACTTCCACCCTGGGTGATTAACACCTCCTCAGGTGAAACCTCAAGATCATACCTTTTGAAGTAATCCGCTATTGCTACTCTCAATTCCTTTATCCCCTCTGATGGTCCATAAGGAAGCACAGGATTGCTGAATCCCCTTATTCCTTCCAACAACTCTTTTGGTGTTGGAACATCAGGTTGTCCTATATTCAGGTGATAGACCCTTATACCTCTCTCTTTTGCCCTATTTGCATAAGGCAAGAGATTCCTTATGGGAGATGCAGGCATAATCATCGCACGATTACTAATCATATAGGTTCCTTTAAAGCCACTCGGCATTATCAAAAATCTAACCACACCTGCCTACCGCAGGCAGGGAGAGCACAGAGGAATCAATTCAAAATTATCAATCAGCAATGCAAAACTATCAATTTGCGAAAAATCATTTTAAATTGCTAACTGCTAATTTTGCATTGTTTCTTTTTCTCTGTGTCCTCCCTGCCCCGCCAGAGGCGGGGTGTGGTTGATTTCTTACTTCGTCCCCAACGGGAGTTGAACCCGTGCTACCACCTTGAAAGAGTGGTGTCCTAACCACTAGACCATGGGGACGGATGTAGGCCGTACGGGATTCGAACCCGCGACTCCTGGATTAAAAATCCAGTACTCTACCAACTGAGTTAACGGCCCGTTCTTATTATAACACAAACCAGTATAAAAGTCAAGGAAAAAAATACAACCACATGTCTGAACACCTCACATGGTATCCACCCCTTAACATTGTAGGGCAAGGCTTCAGCCTTGCAAAGCAAACCTAAAGGTTTGCCCTACATAACCCTGGCCGATGCAATTTTTCTTAACTCACAAATCAAACTCTCTCCCATCCATTTTAACCCTACTAACTGGATGCCATGTGCTACCCTAAATATACAAAAAAAATTTTGCAACTACGGATTGAACGCCTGCCTGCCGGTAGGCAGGGTAGACAGGAATTCCCTGTCCTAAAAAAGAAAAAAATCTCTTCCTATTTTTTAGTTTCCCTGTTAAACAGGAATTCGTAGTTTGTCAAGAAAAAAGACACCACGAATTACACAAATCAATCGAATGCACACAAATAATATAAAAACATCTCAAAAATAAAAGAAATTCGTGCAATTTGTTAACCTGCCCTGTTAGATATGGAGTTATCTAACAGGGTAAATGATATTCGTGTTTTATACTTTCCCACGCCATCAAGAAAATTTTATCGGGTTAGAAATTAAAAGTGGATGATCAGTGGGCATGGTTATAGACGCAATTTAACATCTCTACCTGTCGCCTGCCTGCCGTCAGGCAGGGTAGACAGGAATTG
>PEYP01000014.1 GCA_002774315.1 Candidatus Stahliibacteriota bacterium CG08_land_8_20_14_0_20_40_26 | reverse complement strand
TATAAAAAAGGTAAGATTTTGCATTTTCAGACTCATAGCGAGGTGAAAATGGTTAAATAAGCATAAAAGCATACGAACAGATGTTTCAACTATATTTTCGCTTATTTCTACGCAAGTTATTACCTTATTATAATAACCATTGCGATTTCAATTGTGAATTCCTTGAATCGGCTAGAGTAGATTTTGTCTCTTTAAAGTCTCTTACAAGTCCCTGTTAATATTTAACTTGAATGAGATTGCTTTTAGAACTTTTCCCCCTTTTTGTAAGCAAAAGAAATAGAAGAAGGGCATTTGAGCAGCTTGAGACAGATACTGCGAGGGCAAGGGCATTTACACCAAGAATATCTTTTAAACTCAATGCAAAAGTAAGATTTATAGCAACTGCTACAAGTCCCACAAAAAACGGTGTTTTTGAATCCTTCATTGAATAGAAAATGCTGGCAAATACCCTGCTAAGGGAGAACCCTATTATTGCAGGTGAGTAGAACTTAAGGCAGGAAGCAGTAAAAAGTGTATCATTTGCGGTAAAATTACCGTGTTCATAAAGTAGTTTTACAATAAAATTGGATAATAAGAAGAATAAAATGGTGAGGGGAACAATAACAGAAATTGTAAGTTTTACGGAATTTTTGATGATGTCTATCCCGCTTCTTTCCTGGCTTAATTCTCTTGATAGTGTTGGCAGGACGACATTTGCAATTGCGACACCAATTATACCCACCGGTAATTGAACAAGACGATAAGAATAATTCAGATAAGAGATAGAACCAGTTTCCAGAAAGGATGCAATGAGCGTATTTACAATTGTGTTTATCTTGCCTGCTGCAAAACCAACGGCAATTGGAAGCATAATTTTTACAACCCTTAAAAATTCGGGATGCATTAGATTCAATCTTGGTCTAAAGTAAAATCCATCCTTTACTGTCCATATCACCTGGTAGAGCAGATGTAATAGCCCACCAGCTACTATTCCCACAGCAACACCCGTAATGCCAATTTTGGTGTAAAGAAACCAGGAAAAAAGTATTATACTTATGTTAAAGAAAACAGGAGCAACACCTGTGGTAAAAAATCTCCCCCTGTAGTTAAGGATACCCATAAAAAGGGCAGAGATAGTAACAAATATGAGAAATGGGAATATAATCCTTGTAAGGTATACCGTAAATGAGAACTTATCTCCTGTAAACCCAAATGCTATCAGCTTTACCAGAAAGGGAGCGATAGCTATGCCGATAATTGATATTAGAAGTGATATAAAGAGAAAATTTGTTATTACTACAGATGCAAATCTATCTGCCTCTCCCCTACCTCCCTTCTCTGAATGCTCCGAATAGATTGGAATGAAAGATGGTGTGAGGGAGCCTTCTGCAAGTTCGTCTCTTAAGAGATTTGGGATATTGAAGGCAACCCTGAACGCATCCATATACATAGTTGCACCGAATAGATGTGCAAGCACCATCTCTCTTAAGAGCCCAAATATTCGTGAAATACCGGTTCCAAGGGCAAATCCAGATGCCTTTTTTACAAGCATAATAACAGTTAATTCCTTTCTGTCAGCGGATTAAACGGATTAAGCTGATTACTTGACTTTTTCCTTTTGACTTTTCACTTTTGACTTGTTACTACTCCTTACTCCCTACCGCCCTCCCATTATACCATCAAAATTCCTTTGTGTCAAGGAAAAAAATTTGACAGGGATTGCCTACCTGACGGTAGGCAGGAAAGAGAACTTAAGAGATAAAGGACAAGAGGAATCTATGAATTTTTTCTTGACTTTTACTTTATTAAGTGCTATAATAGAATTGGGTCAAATGACCCTATATATAATTCCAAATAATGCGTAAAGCCACAGAAGTTATGAGAAATTCTAAATCCGAAATCCTAATTTCTAAACAAATTCCAAATCCTAATGAACCAAATCTCAAACAAGGGTAGTGTCAAATAAAATATGGAAAAATATGAAAGAAACCACACCTGCCTACCGTCAGGCAGGGAGGTCACAGAGTAAGATTTAATTCTCTGTGTTAAAGACACTTCGTGCTCTCAAAAAAGACTAAAATTAACCACGGATGAACACAGCTGTTGCCTAACGGCGACCTTCGGTTCACAGATAAATAAAAAACTTTGAAATAAAAAACAATCAGTGTAAATCAGCGTTAATCTGCATCAGAGAAAATAGAAGTCATTCGCGTTAATCAGCGTCGAAAAAACAGAGCAGCGATAAAATATTGAAATTCTATAATGGCTAAACAAAAAGGAGGTGAGAATTATGAAAAAGACGATTGCCTATTGCGGAATAATTTGTAGTGAGTGTCCCGCATTTCTGGCAACACAAAAGAATGACGATAATGAAAGGAAGAAGGTTGCCGAGATGTGGTCTAAGCAGTTCAACGCGGAGTTTAAACCTGAAGATATCAATTGCGATGGATGTCTGTCGGAAAGCGAACGACTTTTTAACTACTGCAGGGTTTGCGAAATAAGGAAATGTGGACAGGAAAAGGGCGTTAAGAATTGTGCCTATTGTGATGATTATGCTTGCGAAACGCTAAATAAATTTATTGATAATGTGCCTGAAGCAAAGACTACCCTTGAAGAAATTAGAAAAAGTCTTTAAGGCCACTCCATTGCCCAATGCCCAATGACTAATGACCATTGACCAATGCCTATTGAGGAGGTAAAATATGACGGATAAATGGTTTGTAATAGTAAATCCCGTCTCTGGTTCTGGAAGAGGAAAAAAAGACTGGAAAAAGATTTTCAGCTTACTTAAAGATGCTAGAATAGATTTCAAGTATGTCTTTACAAAATATAGATGCCATGCTACAGAATTAGCAAGGGAATCAATTGAAAAAGGATGGAGACATATTATTAGCGTAGGTGGAGATGGAACCGTAAATGAGGTAGTTAATGCGGTGCTTACTCAGAATCATGTTCCCACAACTGAAGTAACCCTCGCTATGATATCCACTGGTGAGGGAAAAGACTGGGGAAGGACAATTGGTATACCACCTGATTACAAAGATGCGATAACTACCATAAAAAATGGAACAACCTTTGTTCAGGACGCCGGTCTTGTGAAATACTATGATGCAGATATCCAGAAGAAAAGATATTTTGTTAATGTAGTTGGAACGGGATACGATGCTTTTGTGACAGAAAGAGCAAACTACATGAAAGAACACGGTTGTGATGGGGTTGTGCCTTATTTATCTAGTCTGTTTATGTGCCTTCTAAGATATAAGTATACAAATGTGAAGCTCAAAATTGACGAATTAGAATCAGAAGATGAAGTCTTTAGTCTGAATGTTGGTATATGTAAATATAATGGTGGTGGTATGATGCAATTACCAGAAGCTATTCCAGACGATGGGTTACTTGATGTAACTGTAATAAAAAAACTGGGAAAGTTAGAGGTAATAAAAAATGTAAAGAACCTGTATGACGGTTCTTTTATCCATCATCCACTGGTTCAAACATTCAGGGGAAAGACTATCTCAATAGAATCAGAACCAAAAATTTATCTTGAAGTTGATGGAGAATCGCTGGGTCGTTCCCCATTTCAATTTGAAATTATTCCAAAGAGTGTAAAAATCGTTGTTGCAAAGTAACCACAGCATCCCCCCACTTTTTAAGTAATTGGGTCATTAAGTTATTAGGTTATTGGGTAATTAGGTTATTAAGTCATTGGGTAATTAGATCATTGGGTTATTTATCCTCATTGCTGCAATCTACAATCTAAAATCTGCGTCAATCTGCGTTAAAAAATAGAAAGTCAGAATGTAGGCACGCCTGCCTGACGGCAGTCAGGGTTTCAAACCGTGCAAATCTACCTATCGGTAGAGAGGTAATAGCACAAATTAAATTTGTGCCTACAACATTACAATCTGTGAACCGAAGGTCGCCGTTAGGCAACATCTGTGTTCATCTGTGGTTAATGCATACTCTGGAATAAAAAGGAGGTCAGAATGATAAGGGATTTAATACTAAAGAACAGAAGTTATCGGCGATTTTATCAGGAAGTCTCAATAGAGCTTGAGACACTGAGAGAACTTGTTGACCTTGCAAGGCTCTCTGCATCAGCGGGTAATGTCCAACCACTAAAGTACATCCTTTCCTGTAACCCCAAAAAGAATGCCTTGATATTCCCTCACCTTGCCTGGGCTGGTTACCTCAAAGACTGGCCTGGTCCATGTGAGAGTGAAAGACCATCAGCATATATTATCATTCTTGGAGATACGGAGATAAAACAGTCGTTTGGCTGCGACCATGGTATAGTTGCTCAAAGCATCCTTCTTGGAGCAACAGAAAAAGATTTAGGTGGCTGTATGATTGGTTCAATACAGAGAGAAGAACTCCGTAAGGCTTTAAAAATACCCCACCACTACGAGATACTCCTTGTCCTGGCTCTTGGGAAGCCAAAGGAAACTGTAGTAATTGAGACAGTTGGGCCCAGTGGTGATATCAGATATTGGCGGGATAGTAAAGGTATACACCATGTTCCAAAGCGAGCCTTAGACGATATCATCCTTTAATAACTTAATAACTCAATAACTTGACATATCAGTGTCAATCAGTGTCAAAAAGATGTGTTTGGGTTTTATTTATTAGAAAGGAGTGTATATGTTTGAAATATTAAAATCAATTATCTCAAGAATGAATCCCGATTATGCAGACATTCGTTACGAAACAAAAAAGGAGACGAAAATTACCTTCAATGGTAAAGAATTAGACCAGATCGGTTCTAATACGACCGACGGCTATGTGTTAAGGGTTCTCAAGAACGGCGGATTTTCTTCTATAGCCTTTACAAAAGCGGCTGATGCCGAAAAGGCAATAAAGAGCGTTCTGGAAAATGCCCGACTTATATCTAAAAATATCAAAAAACCTGTTGAGTTTGCAAAAACCGAAATAATTGAAGATAAATTTCTGCCAGAGCTAAAAGAGGACCCACGAATGATTTCCATTGACGAAAAACTTGAACTAACCAGGAAATACAACGGCATACCCCTGAAACACAAGGGCATCAGCACCACTAATATTCAGTATCTGGAAGTGATACGGGAAAAGTATTTTATTAGTACTGAAGGAAGCGAAATTAGAGAGGATTTAACTACAACAAGAATAAACGGCCTAATCACAAGCAAAGACGGAAATCTTATTCAAAATGTGAGAGCAGGTGTTGGAGGAAGTAATGGTTTCGCTTTACTGAGAGATAAGGAAGAAGAATTTGAGAAGAAGACAGGTATTGCGCTTGAACTTCTAAAGGCAAAACCTGTTAAAGGTGGAACCTACAATGTTATACTCAACCCAAGTATAGCTGGAGTCTTTACTCATGAGGCATTTGGCCATTTTTCTGAGGCTGACCTTATTGAAGATAACCCAACGATGAGAGAAAAGATGCAACTTGGAGCTAAACTTGGAAGCAATGTTTTAAATATTGTTGACGATCCAACAATACCCGACCAGTTAGGGTTTTATAAATATGATGATGAAGGAGTGGAAGCAAGGCCCACCCAACTTTTGAAAGATGGAGTCCTTGTAGGCCGTTTGCATTCAAGAAGGACGGCAGCTGCCTTCGGAGAGCCGCTCTCAGGCCACTGTATTGCAGAAGATTATCGTTTTGCCCCAATTATAAGGATGGGAAATATCTTTATCCAACCCGGCACGAACACCTTTGATGACCTACTTGCAGAGCTTGAAGATGGATTGTATATTCTCGATGCAAAGGGAGGTCAGACAAGTGGGGAAAACTTCACATTTGGTGCTCAGTATGGTTATATAGTCAAGAACGGTAAAATTGACGAGATGATTCGGGATATTAATATCTCCGGAAATCTATATAAGACCTTGCAAAACATCAGTATGGTAGGAAATGACCTTGTACTGTGCCAGGCAGGTGGATGTGGTAAAGGACAGCTAAATATCCGTTCCTGTCATGGTGCACCGCATATAATTATCAAAGATGTTATTGTAGGAGGTGTATAATGGAAAAATTGATGGAGATTGCCAAAAAGGTAAGTGACAAAGTAGAAATCTACTCTCTTGAGCAGATAACTGATTTGATTAGTTTTGAGAATGCAAAGCTCAAAGATGTTGACAGCAAGTTACAATCGGGATTCAGTCTCAGAATAATGAAGGATAGAAAGATGGGATTTGCATTTACCAAAAATCTGGTTGACCGGAATGAGTTTCTACAGAATGCACTTAATTCTCTGAAGGGCGGTGCTAAGGCAAATTTTGACCTACCCCTTACAGAAGATTCACCAAAACTCAATACATACGACCCCTCTATTGAGGACCTCACTAATACTACCATAGTGGATGAATGTAATAGAATTTGTGAGTTGCTTGCTCCTAAAACAAGTGGACAGGTCAACATATATGCCGGTCGTGTGATAAACAGGATACGACTTATAAACAGTAATGGCACTGACCTTTCTACAAATTTGTCTTTTTACTATACCTATAACTCAATTATGTATCCCGGTGGTTATTCTTCAATTAGCAGAGAGACAATTTATAAGAAATTTGAAAAGACACCCGATGACTGTTTGCACTATATTCTAAGCACCTATAACAAATCTATAAAAGAAATAAATCCCAAGGGTGGCAAAATGAAGGTGCTTTTTCTGCCTGAGACTATGTATGTTTTAATGTGGAGAGTTTTGAGTGCTACGAGTGGCAAAAGCATTTACGAGAAACAGTCACCGATTGCGGATAAGTTGGGTGCAAGGATATTTGACAAAAAACTCACTATATATAATGACTCCCTGAATGATAAGATGCCTGGGGCAAGAAGCTTTGATGACGAAGGTACTTTATGCCAGCATCTTCCGATAGTTGAAGACGGTATCTTGAAAAATTTCTATTACGATCTTCATTATGCCAATAAACTGAATACAAAACCAACCGGACATGGATTCAGGAGTGCCGTATGGGGGGGCGATTCAATAACAATTAAACCAACTCCTTCTCTTAATCATCTCTATATAAAGCCCGGAGATAAATCATTTGAAGAACTGATAAGATCGATTGATAGAGGAATTATCGCTGCCGGCGCACTTGGAGCACACAGTGGCAACATTCCAAACGGTGACTTCTCAATTGGTCTCAATCCGGCTCTATATGTGGAGAATGGAAAAATAGTAGGATTTGTAAAGGACGCAATGGCGGCAGGTAATATATATGAGGTAATGAAAAATGTATTGGATGTTGAGAACACACTTTACCCGGCAACAATGGGAACCTTCCCTGCAGTGTTGTTTGACAATGTTAGCGTAGCAACAAAATCGTAGGGGCATATTACAATATGCCCTTGCAACAGTAGGGGCATATTACAATATGCCCTTGCAACAGTAGGGGCGTATTGCAATACGCCCCCTAAATAAATATGCCCAAACATCACAGACACTCCATCAGATTGAACCATTATGACTATTTCCAACCAGGTGCGTATTTTATCACGATTTGTACGCACAACAGGAAATGTATGTTAGGAAATATAGTTAATGGCGAAATGCGAGCCAATAAATTTGGACGAATTATTGAAACCGAATGGTTAAAAACACCACAAATCCGAAAAAATGTTGAATTAGATGAATACGTTGTTATGCCCAATCATTTTCATGCGATATTGTTCATCATCCGTAGGGGCGTATTGCAATACGCCCCTACAAATAAATTTCGTTCGCCATCCCAGACTATTGGTTCGATCGTTCGAGGTTTCAAATCTGCTGTAACCAAACGAACTAACAAATTGCGTAATACACCTGGCATCCCTGTTTGGCAACGCAATTATTATGAACGCGTTGTTAGAAACGAAAATGAACTAAACCGAATAAGGGAATACATCCAGAACAACCCCTTAAAATGGGAACTGGATAGGGAAAACCCAAAATCGGAAAACTTCAATTTAGACCACGATTTATATTGGAGGGAAATTTATGAGCGATAAGAAAAACAAAGTAATCTTTCTTCAATCCGCTAAATCCGTTTAATCCGTTGACTAATATTTCAATTGACATCACTACTAATAGGGGGTGATTTATGACTGTCGGTGATTGGGGAGCA
>PEYP01000023.1 GCA_002774315.1 Candidatus Stahliibacteriota bacterium CG08_land_8_20_14_0_20_40_26 | reverse complement strand
AAAATTTGTGTAGCCCGCCCCGTTAGATGACAAAGTCTATCTAACGGGGTAAATACCATTCGTGAGCATTCGTGGTATAATTTCTTATGCAATCAAGAATAAGTTAGCGGAAAATGGAGACTATGTTCCATATTTTGGCCAGCAACAATTTTTGTATTTTCTCCCGGACCCGCAAGGACAGGAATCATTTCTTCCTACCTTCTTGCCTTCTCTTTTGAATGTCTTTGGCTTCGGCGGAGTTTTTTTATTTTGAGATGTATTCGAAGCCGCCTGTGCTGTTGCAGCAACGCCAGGTTTATATGCTGTAGTACGTTCTGCCTCCTCTCTTTTTACAAGCCTCAATCCATATAGATACCTCACTGTATCTCTATCTACACCGTCGAGAACCTCCTCGAATAACTCAAAAGATTCTCTCTTATACTCTATCAGTGGATCCCTTTGTGCATATCCTCGCAGCGATACACCCTCTTTCAAAGCATCGAGTTCATACAGGTGTTCTCTCCATCTTCTATCAATCACCTGTAGCATAACCTGCCGCTCGAGGTCTCTCATCTGCTCTCCACCTATCTCCTCTTCCCTTCTCTTATATAATTCAAATACAATCTCTTGCATCCTTTCCCGCAACTCCTCCGGTGTAATTCCATCCCCTGGTATCTGTATATCCAGAAGGAATAGATCTCTTATTTCTTCCCTTAAGGCTTCAAGGCCCTCTGTGTCAACATGGGAGTCAGTGATGTGTGAATCAATCATATCAAAAAGCACCCTTTCAATCGTCTCCTCTATTCTCGGCTTTATATCTTTTCCGGCAAGAATCTCCTGTCTCATAGAGTATATTACCTCCCTCTGCCGATTCATGACATCGTCATACTCAAGAAGTCTCTTTCTTATATCGAAGTTTATTCTCTCTATTCTCTTCTGTGCCCCTTCAATAGCCCGTGTAATAAGATTGTGCTGTATCGGTTCACCCTCTTTTGCACCGAACCTTTCCATTACTCCGGTAATTCTGTCGGAGCCAAACAGTCTCATAAGGTCATCCTCTAAAGAGAGGTAAAATCTTGAGGAACCGGGGTCACCCTGTCTTGCACTTCTTCCCCGTAACTGATTATCTATCCTTCTCGCTTCGTGTCTCTCCGTACCTATTATATGAAGTCCACAAGGTGGATTTACAAGACACTCTGTTTTTTTCTTGCCATTTTCACAGTTTGCACAATTTCCGTCACTCTCGCACTTTATACAGCACTTCTTACATTTAACAACACCGGGTCCCAGTTTTATATCAGTCCCCCTACCAGCCATATTGGTTGATATAGTTACCCTTCCCTTCTCGCCTGCGTATGCAACTATTTCCGCTTCTCTTTGATGCTGTCTTGCATTAAGAACTTGATGTGCAATTCCTTTCATCTGAAGCATTCTTGAGAGCTTCTCCGATACATCAACCGACACAGTACCCACAAGTATAGGCTTTCCCTCTTTATGAAGATCTACTATTTCATCTATAACCGCATTATACTTCTCTCTTTTCGTCTTGTATATTACATCAGAATAATCTACCCTCCTCACAGGTTTATTCGTGGGTATGGTTACAACATCAAGCTTATAAATATCGTAAAACTCATGTGCCTCTGTAGCAGCGGTCCCTGTCATACCTGCAAGTTTGTCATACATCCTGAAGTAATTCTGAATCGTAATGGTGGCAAGAGTTTGAGTCTCTGCCTCAACCTTGGCGTTCTCCTTTGCTTCTATTGCTTGATGAAGG
Organism: Candidatus Stahliibacteriota bacterium CG08_land_8_20_14_0_20_40_26; assembly: GCA_002774315.1. Classification (GTDB taxonomy): domain Bacteria; phylum Hydrothermota; class UBA3073; order UBA3073; family UBA3073; genus UBA3073. The sequence goes on along the minus strand of PEYP01000023.1, from coordinate 8,262 downwards.
CCATCGGAATATCTCCTGCCTGGCATAAGTCTTCCGGTGAACTCATCGACTATTATCACCCTTCCGTTTTGAACTATATACTCTACATTCTTTTCAAAGAGTGAATAAGCCCGTAGAAGCTGGTTTATTGCGTGAACTCTCTGGGACTTCTCTGCATACTCTCTCTGAATCTTTTCTTTCTCTACCATCTTTTCTCTCGCAGAAAGTTTCTCGTTTCTTTCGATACCAACAAGTTCCTGTGAAAGATCGGGAAGGGTAAAGAAATCCTTATCCTCAGGTGCAATTATATTTCTACCCTCTTCTGATACATTGACCGTGTGCGCCCTCTCATCTATAGAATAATAAAGTATCTCGTCAATCTCGTGTAGTTTCTTATCTCTCATATACTCTGCCTCTGTTTGCTCTATAAGTCTCTTTATTCTGGGTTCATCCTCTATCAGTTTGCGGAGCTGACGGTGTTTTGGTGCTCCCCTCTCCGCAGCAAGCAACTTTATACCTGCTTCTCTTTCTTTCCCCTCTTCAAGGAGTTTTCTTGCATCCGCGACAAGTGTGTTGACGAGTGCTGTCTGCCTCTGGACTATTTTTCTTACCCTCGGATTGAGTAATTCATACTCTTTGTTTACGGAATGTTCAACAGGACCTGATATTATAAGTGGTGTTCTTGCCTCGTCAATTAACCCAGAGTCAACCTCATCAACTATTGCATAATGGTGTCCACACTGAACTATATCTTCACTCCTCCACGCCATATTATCACGGAGATAATCAAAACCAAACTCATTGTTCGTTCCATATGTTATATCCTTACTGTATTCTTCCTTTCTCTCTTCGGGTGTCATTCCCGTTTGGATACAACCACAGGTGACCCCAAGGAACTCATAAATACCTCCCATCCATTCTGTATCCCTTTTGGCAAGGTAGTCATTCACGGTAACAAGATGTACCCCCTTGCCTGAAAGAGAATTAAGATAGAGAGGCATCGTAGCCACAAGTGTCTTTCCTTCTCCCGTTGCCATCTCTGCTATCTTACCTTCGTGCAGAACAACTGCACCCACAAGCTGCACATCAAATGGTATCATATCCCAGGTATATTCGCGCCCCATGACTATCCATTTCTTTCCAATAAGTCTTCTACATGCCTCTTTAACAACGGCATAGACATCCGGTAACAATTCATCGAGAACAACACGTTCTTCTTCTTTCCACCTCTTCTTGAGGTTGTCTATTTCCACAGCAAGCTTCTCTCTTGTCTCTATATCCTCCTTGTCTCTATTCCTCTCAAGTTCTTCTATCTTCTCTTCCATCGGTCGCAGCCTTTCTCTCACTTGAGACTTGAATTCCCCTGTCTTGTTTTTTAATTCTTCATCCGTGAGCGAATGTAATTTCTCATAGCATCGATTTATCTCTTCCATAATCGGCTTAAGTCTCGCAAGCTCTCTGTCATTGGCGGTTCCAAATATTTTTGTTAATAACTTTTGCATAATTAAAAACACCTTCCAGGTAAACGTTTTATGCATTACCAAGGTAATGCACTCCAATTACGGCTTTCGTTGGAGTGCAGTAGCTTGCTACTGCGCCTCTGGGTTATTAGACATTAGTCATTCGTCAATAGTCAATCGTCGTTTATATTATATCATAAATTTCTGCATTTGTCAAGCCAAAAGAGAAAGGTGTTTGAAAAACACAAATGCCATAAAATCAGCTTTTGCAGCAACCTCAGATGTCAGTTATAAGACAAAAAACTTGCATTCTATCATTTTTTATGTTATAATAAAAACAGGCAAACATTAGACTTTAAAGGCAATTGGGATTGGAAGAGAACTAAGAGAAATAAAAATATGTTTGAAAAAAAACTCTTATAGTCTCTTCAGTTCCCTGTTGAAAAAAGAATAAGAACAACGGATTGGAATTAAGGCGTAAGCCTTTTATATAAAACCCTTACGGGTGAATTCCAAATCCTTACGGATTAACTCCAGATTAAAGAAAAAATAAACAGGGATTGCCTGCCTGATGCCTGCCTGCCGGTAGGCAGGGCAGTCAGGGAAGAGAATATAAGAGAAATAAAGTTTAGTGTCAAATGTTTTATAATCACCTAAAAATATGAATATATCTGCTATATCTAAGTCGCGCACAGAAAAAATAATAAAGACCGCCCTCATGATATGGAGACACAATACCCCGAGGGAACTAAAAAGAAGACTACAAGATGTATGGAAAGACGAGTTTCTGCCACTTTATGAGTTTGATGATGAACCTTTAACCTGCGCTGTCTTTGGCTCCGGAAGCTTCTCTACAGGAAGATACGAAATATACGTTGCAAAAGAGATTGAAAAGGAACTGGGATGGTCACCAGTGAGATATACACTCATCGTCACGAATAGTACAAAAAGCAGGGCAGGTGAGGTTGCAGATGAATTTGGACTTCCTCTCGCAGAATTGGATTTTTCTTCATGGTACAGAGAAAATTACGACCCTACATCAAAAAATCCTATAAGGGAGACAAGTCTTTTTATATCAGGAAAATCAATAGGTCAAAACTTCAATATAAGAACAGAGTTTGACAAAGCATTACGAGATAGAATAGAAAAATCTACTGAACTGCCCGATCTGATATCCCTAAGGGGATATAATTTCCCTGTGATGTATACCTTCCTTAAAGAAGAAAAAAGGCTTATAGACGATACACACCCTGCGGATCTAAGCTTAACCAATAAAGATGGAGTACCACTCTGCCCGGGATGGCAGGCAGAGGCGGTGAAAAAGATGAGGGATTGCGGATGTAGGTTGTTCAGAAGCAGTCTAATAGAAGTAAAACCCTTTTTCTCGGTCTCGGATGTTACCTCAATTGATGTAGGAAATATATATGCCCTCTCTCCTGGTATGAGGCCTCCGTCTTCTTGGAGCACAGAGAAAATACAAGAGAATATGAAACGCACTGAAGATTATTTTCTCTGTGCTCTCAAGGCAACAGGATTATTTCCCTATCTGTGGGGTATCTCAAAAAAACAACAGAAAGTAGAATACATTACAAAAGAAGGGAGAATTATAACGAAAAGTCAGCATGCTATTGTTGTCGGCAAGAAAATAAGATGTGGAAAGAACGCATTTGGAAGGAATATAGGGGATATCACTCTGCATCCAATCTTCTGAAATCAAATTCTTTCTTAGAAGAATGGATATCACAAGTTGTTTTTGGTTCTGTTCCTCTAATAAAAACCTCTTCTATAAGTTCCTTACACCCTTCAATAGGAAGAAGACCAGATTCTTTACATACTGTGCGTTTCACTACCCCGGAGGGCATAATAAAATTACTCACAGGCTTGTCAGAAAGTGCTCTTTTCATAAACTCTGTCCATATTGGCAATGCAAGCACTGCTCCTGTTCCTCCTTTCATAATAGTGTCAGGTGTGTCGTATCCAAGCCATACACCGCAAATAAGTTCAGGTGTAAACCCAATAAACCAGGCGTCTTTCCATTCGTCGGTTGTCCCCGTTTTACCAGCAGCCGGTCTTAGAAATCCCATCCTCCTCATCCCCGCCCCTGTGCCATAATCCGCAACACTCTCAAGAAGCGATGTCATAATATATGCCGTCTCCTCTTTTAAAACCCGCTCTTCATAAGGCCTTGCCTCATACAATACATCACCTTGCTGGTTGACAATCTTCTCTATGAGGTATGGGCTCACTCTATACCCTCCGTTTGCAATTGTAGCGTATCCTGTAACCATCTCCTGTAAAGTTACCGAATTTGAACCCAGTGCAAGTGAGATTACAGGTATAAGCTTTGTTTTTATCCCCATCATCCTTGCATATTTTACAGCGGTTTCAGGACTTATATCCAGTATGAGCCTAACAGAGGCAAGATTTCTTGAAAACGCAATTGCATCCCTTAAACAGATACTTCCACGGAATGTGTCATCATAATTCGAAGGACTATATATGGTACCCTGAACTTCTATCACGATCGGCTGATCGAGAAGCTTATATGTGGGGGGGTATCCTTTGTCAACTGCTGCCGTATAAAGAAACGGTTTGAATGCAGAACCCGGTTGTCGGTATGCCTGTGTAGCCCGATTGAACTGTGAAAGCCGGAAGTCCCTCCCGCCCACGATTGCTTTTATCCTTCCAGTGCGTGGGTCCATAGCAAACAATGCAACCTGAAGAGGGTTAGAAGAATCACTCTCTATCTTATATATCTCCTCCAGCTTTTTGATCTGATCAATTACCACCTCGTCAGCAATTTCCTGCATCTTTTTGTCAATATAGGTATATATGAAGGCTCCACCATGATAAAACATGTCGCTGCCAAATTTTTCCCCAACCTGTCTTCTTATCTCCTCTATTGTATAAGGTCCAACCTTTGAATATTTGTCATACCCTGTACCTACCCCAAGTGGCGAGTTCTTCAACCTCTCTATCTCTATTGCATCCACTATACCTCTCTCCTTTATAATTTCTAATACGACTGCCCTCCTTTGTAGCGCATTTTCAGGATATTTAAATGGGTCATAATAGAAAGGAGACCGTGGTAATCCTACAAGGAGTGCAGATTCAGACAGGGTAATATCCCTTATACTCTTTCCGAAGAATCTCCTTGAGGCTGATTCTATTCCATAACATCCATTTCCATAATAGATTTCGTTGAGATACATCTCAAGTATCTCGTCTTTTGAGTATGTGTGTTCTATGCTTATCGTTAGAATGAGTTCTTTTAATTTCCTGATATATGTGCGCTCGAGGCTTAAGAACATACTCCTTGCAAGTTGCTGGGTTATCGTGGACCCCCCCTGAACTCTCTTCCTTGCAAGTATATTTGTAACGAATGCCCTTCCTATTGCAAACGGATTGATGCCCCAATGTGAATAAAACTTTCTATCCTCCACAGCAATGGTTGTCTTTTTGACTATTGAAGGAACATCCTCCAATTTAACAGGTATCCTCATCTCATCGTAAAACTCTGCTATCACTTCACCATTCCCATCATATACATAAGTAACAAGAGGGGGAGTATATCTCTCTATTGCTTCAAGTGCTGGAAGCGTCTTTTGTAAGGTGCGGAATACTCCTACAAACGCACCTAACCCAAGCACATTTATGGCAAGCACTGTGATAAAAATACTAAGTATAGTTTTTCGACTAATCATAATCACTATCAGGTGAAAAATCCATAAGGAGAAAGGGAGAATGGGGAGACAGGTAGATATGGACCTATGAAATTTTAAAAATCTTCTCCCCTTCCTGCTTTCCCCATTTCTCCTTGCTTTTTTTTATCGGACACCGCTAACCATTATGTGACTTCGGTGTTGTTAGCGCATATTTTAGAATGATCATTGCCTGGTTGGTGATTGTGAACTGGCAACGATTCTCTTAACCTTCGTCAGTATATCCTCCACATCAGTGTTGGGTTTTCCGCCCGCTTCAGCAAGGTGTCGCCTTCCGCCTCCGCCTCCGCCTGCAAGTTCTCCCAGAGATGTGGCAATCTTACCTGCATTAAATCTATCTTTCACATCGTTACTTACAGATACAACAAATAATGGTCTTTTCGCCTTTCTCGTTGCGACTACGCACACAGTTTGCGGTTTTCTCCTTATATTATCGCATAATTCTCTTAAATCTTCCCTGTTAAGTCCGGGTAAATATGCTGTTATCAATTCAACTCCCGCGATCTTAGTTGTCTTCAATCTGTCCTCTATCTTCTCACCGCCTTTAATCATAGTTCTTTGCAGTTCTTTAACCCTTCTTTTGAGCGTCTCATTCTCCTTTATTAATCTATTTATACCCGCTTTGATATCGCTTGTTTTCAGCGATTCCTTGACATCATCCACTAAGGCCTTGTAATCCAGTAAAAAAGTCATAACTCCCATTGATGTCATTGCTTCTATCCTTCTGATACCGGTATGCACTCCCGTTTCAGATATTATCTTGAATACTCCGATTTCTCCTGTGCTTCCCACATGTGTGCCACCACAGAGTTCAAGGGATACATTATCTATCTCTATCATTCTTACAGGTTCTTTGTATTTTTCACCGAATAATGCAATTGCGCCAAGTCTCATGGCCTCTTCCAAGGTAGTATATCTTATATTTACGGGAATGTCGTCAAGTATCCAGTCATTTACCATCTGTTCAACCCTCTTGCTCTCTTCATTGGTTAGGCGGGAGAAGTGTATAAAATCAAATCTAAATCTCTCTTTGCCCACCCATGAACCTTCCTGACGGACATGTTCACCTATTATACGCCGAAGGGCTGACTGAAGAAGATGTGTTGCGGTATGATTTGCCTGGACGAGTTTTCTTCTCTTCTTATTGACTTCACACACGACATGTCCCTCGATCTCCGCTTTTTTTTCTATTTTTTTTACCTTTCCTATGTGTATATGAAAACCTGCTTCAAGTTTTGTATCAAGAACTTCTATCTCAAAGTTATCAGAATATATTCTGCCCGTATCTCCCACTTGACCACCAGATTCTGCATAGAATGGAGTAGATACAAGAATAAGCTTCACATCATTGCCGTCACTCCTCACTCTTGCTATCTCTGATTCTGCTGTAAGTGTGCTATACCCAACAAATTCGTCCTTTTCAATTGCTATAAATTCCCGCCATTCTTCCTTTGCGTCTACCTTGAACATAGAGGATACCCTTGCTTTCTCTTTCTCTCTTCGGGCAATTTTCTCTACTTCCTCCATATTAATACTGTATCCTCTTTCCTTTGCAATCTCACAGGCAAGTTCGGGTGGCAGACCGTAAGTATCATACAACCTGAAGACTTCGTAAGATGGCAGTTCAATTCCTCCAAACTCCTTCATAACCTTTTCTAGTATTGCAGTTCCCTCTTTCATGGTAGAAAGGAATTTTTCCTCTTCGTTTTTGATTACAAGTGCCAGATTCTCTCTCTTCTTCAGGAGTTCCGGATATGGTTCCCTCATGACATCAATAACCGCAGGCACAAGGTTAAAAAGGAATGGTTTCTTCACGCCCAATTTGGTTCCCTCCAGCAATGCCCTCCGCAGTATTTTTCTTACAAAGTATCCTCTTGCCTCATTTGATGGATATACACCCTCAAAGAGTGCAAATACAAGTGCTCTTATATGGTCAGCAATGATATGAAAGGACTCCTTTTTGTCTTTGTATTGGTTGGAAAGAAGATCTTCTATCTCTTCAATAATTGGCCAGAATAGATCGGTCTCGTAAGTAGTTTCTTTTTTCTGACATACCATACTAAGTCTCTCAAGCCCCATACCTGTATCAACTCCCCTATTCTTTAATGGTATTCTGTTACCTGATTTATCCTGATTATATTGTGGGAACACGATATTCCACAGTTCAAGAAGACCTCTGGAGGTTTTATACAATATCTCTGTACAGGAACCACAGGGGCCCATTCCGCCGGCGGGTTTCCAGAAGTTGTCATCATCACCCAATCTCAATATCCTCTTCTGTGGAAATCCTATAACATCCTTCCAGATATTATAGGATTTATCATCGGATGTATGCACGGATACGGATAGTTTGTCTTTTTCTATCTTTAGCACTTCAGTTATAAACTCCCATGCCCATTTTATTGCCTCTTCCTTGAAATAATCACTAAAAGAAAAATTTCCAAGCATTTCAAAGAATGTATGATGTTTGCCGGTGACTTTGACTTCATCTATATCACTTCCTCTGAGACATTTCTGTATACTGACAGCTCTTTTATAAGGAAGTGGGACATCATCCCTCCAGAGTGCCTTGAACTGAACCATCCCTGCGGATGTGAAGAGCAGTGTGGGGTCATCCTTTGGGACAAGAGAAGAAGATGGAACGAATGTGTGTTTCTTCTCTGTAAAGTATTCTATGAAAAGTTTGCGTAGCTGATTTGATGTAAGCATAGACCTTTTAATTTTCAATTTTCGATTGTCAATTGTCAATCTATGAGTATTATACCACTAAATACACTATTTGTCAAGGAAAAAACTCACCACAGAGAACACAGAGAATTTTTGTTTAAAAAGAGTAAAGCCTCCTTGCCCTGTTAGATGTTTACTATCTAACAGGGTGAATGTCCTCCATATTCAAACTTCCTGATATATACTCGATTATCCAGAGTCCTTGTTAAGAAATCATTGAAATAAGCAAAGGATTCTTAGAATAAAGAACTCCATATAATTGCTCGAAAAGATTTCTCTTAAAGACACTTTAAGGAGATGAAATTTGAGTGCATCTACCTGTCGGCAGACAGGCAGAGAATAAAATAAAAATGTCTTTCTCTGTGAACCGAAGG
>PEYP01000039.1 GCA_002774315.1 Candidatus Stahliibacteriota bacterium CG08_land_8_20_14_0_20_40_26 | reverse complement strand
GCGATGTCTCGAGATAGACTTCTGCCCAGTGGATTTGAAAAGACGGGCTATAGATTTAAAACTCCCTATGTATCTATACTATTTACAAGCGGATTTATGGTCTTTGCAATTCTCTTCCTGCACCTTGAAGAACTTGTAAAAGCTGCCTCAACAATGCATCTTGTATTATTCATCTTGAACAATCTATCCCTTATCGTTATGAGGGAGAGTAAGATAAGAAACTATAGACCGACCTTCAAGTGCCCATTTTATCCATGGATGCAGATCATAGGAATAATAGGATATATGTTCCTTATCTTTGAGATGGGGAAACTCCCGCTTCTCTTAACTGCAGGTTTTATTCTATTTGGAGTAATCTGGTATTTCACATATGCAAAGGGAAGAAAGGCAAGGACATCGGCACTCGTTCATCTAGTGGAACGTGCAACCGCGACAGAGTTCCCCAGTCGTTCGCTTGAGAATGAATTGAGAGAGATACTCCTTGAGAGGGATGAGATAGTAGAGGATAGATTTGACAGGCTGATAAAGGACTGCGATATCCTTGATCTCAAAGGACCACTGTCACTTAATGAATTCTTTAAGAAGATATCCCGTTCTTTATCAAAACGTATTAACATATCAGAAGACGAACTCTATGGATTATTTATTAAAAGGGAGAAAGAATCCACTACTGCCCTCCGTCCAGGGCTTGCAGTCCCTCATATAATCATTCCGGGTGAAAAGAAGTTTGAGATTCTACTTGTAAGGTGCAAAGAGGGTATCAAATTCTCTCCTACACTACCCCCTGTCTATGTTGCATTTGTATTTGCGGGTTCAAGCGATGAGCGCAACTTCCACCTTCGTACCCTTATGTCAATAGCCCAGATTACGCAAGAACCCGATTTTGATAAACGCTGGCTTCAAGCAAGGAACAAAGAAGAACTGAGGGATATAGTGCTTCTATCCACCAGAGAGCGCGGAGAGGCATTCGTATAGATTGCAGATTGAAGATTGGAGATTTTAGATTGTAGGTTGCGTTCGCCTAACGCCTTACTCCTTACACTTTACGCTTAACGCTTTACTCCTTACGCTTTACGGGTCACAAACACGAATCGGTCCACGGGCACGAACTGTTTACTATTCATTTCTTACACCTTACGATTAACGATTTACGGCTTTTGTAGGAGTGACCTCCTACGGTTGTGCAAAAACAACCGTGCAGCAAGCCTGTCTACCGACAGGTAGATTGGAGTTAATCCGTGGAGTTAATCCGTAAGGATTTGGAATTCACCCGTAAGGGTTTTATATAAAAGGCTTACGCCTTAATTCCAAAGGCAGGCGTCTTAATTCCAAAGGCTTACCTGCCTACCGCAGGCAGGGATTGCACAGATTAGACTGATTTTTAAAATCCACGTAATCAAAAAATATGAGTCAAAGAAAAGAAGAATTTCTTCATGAAGAGATAACTTATAAGATCGTTGGTATCGGAATGAAAATACATAGAGAACTGGGTCCAGGTTTTCTGGAAACACAGATTGCACTAATTTTAAGGGATTTTGCTGATTAAATAAATCTGTGTAATCAGTGAAATCAGTGGCTAAAAGAGGGGGTGGTATGGTCTGGTTAGATATTATGATTTTTGCAGTGCTTGTTATCGCTGCTATTTATGGAATTATTAAGGGCTTGATTAGATCGGTGTTTGGAATCATTGCTCTCATAGCGGGTATCTGGATAGCATCAAGCACCTTCAGGCAATTTGCCACGCATCTTCCGTTCAACAACCCCACCCTTTCAAATATCCTGAGTTTTATTTTCATTTTCTTCATTGTGGCGATTGTTATAACTATAATTGGTTTTATAATTCGTAAGATTATCGTATTCGCTTCATTGGGGTGGATAGATAGGATATTTGGGCTGATATTTGGCTTTATCATCGGGGTCTTTATAAACTGGGTCATCTGCATCTTAATTCTCTCGTTTGCTCCAAATGGAGAGGATGTAATAGCCAATTCCCGGTTTGCTCCGGGGATACTGTCTTCGGGAAGTTTCTTTAAGAAATACTTTCCGAATCCAGGGCATCACTATGAAGACTTGCTTAAAAAGGATTGAAACTAAAATCCTGGTTAAAAGGGAAAGGGCCAGGTCTTGACATTGGACTTTTTGTCTTTGTAGTGGATTTTTTAAGAGGGAATTTTCTGCTTGACTTTCCCTCTTTTTTGTGTTACAATAGGGTTGCGTTTTATTTTGCAGGCAATCTCTTGTTGAAATTCCAAATTTTTTATGTTTTGTTCTATTACAACTTTATGTTAAAATACATAATGTAAAATTACATAAAATCCATCATGTATTTTCTTACCTCGTGTGGTGAAAAGGAGACAGCACTATGAGAAACCCATTTGTTTACGGCGAGGAAGTGGTAGGCGAGAGTTTTATTGACAGAGATGATGAGTTGAGAATGCTTACCAAGGATATAGAAAGTAATGAACGCGTATTTTTGATCTCTCCCCGAAGATACGGGAAAACTTCATTGATAGTCAATTTGTTCGGTGTTCTAAGAGGGAAGAGATGGTTGACCGCAAGAATCGACCTGTATAAAGCGACTTCATTGGAAAGCCTGGCTAATTTATATGGTGTTTCAGTAATCCATTCAATTGAATCAAAGCCTGAAAAATGGATAAGATTTTCGAAAGAATTTATCCCAATGCTCAGACCAACAATCACCATTAACCCAGATGGACAACCTGAATTGAGTCTGAACCTGCATCCCCGAGAACAAAACATCGAACTGCTTCTTGATAAACTTTACAACCTACCAGAAGAGATTGCTGTGAGACACAAAAAACGGGTCATTATTGCCTTTGATGAATTTCAAGAGATACGGACACTTAATGGAGAGAAAATTGAAAAAGCCTTGCGGGCAAACATCCAGAGACATCATAATGTAAGTTATATATTTGCCGGGTCAAAAAAAAGAATGCTCTATGATATGGTTTCCAAACCCTCCAGTGCATTTTATAAAATGGGCAAGGTGATCCACTTAAACAAAATTAACCGGAAGGATTTTGAAAGATTTATTATCAATAAGTTTTTACAGGCAAGGATATCAATCTCAGACGATGCCCTGGGAAAAATATTTACTATTACCGAAGAAATTCCTTATAATATCCAATTCCTGTGTCACCAAATCTGGGATAAATACTATGGACAGAAGAAAATAATCATTGATGATGTAGAGGCAACGATTAAGGACATTGCTTTCGGTCAGACTCCAATATACACCACAATCTGGGACAGATTAACACTACATCAACGCCGGGTATTGAAGGCAATCGCCGACTCGGGAGGGAAGGGTATTTTCTCACAGGATTTTCGCCAGCAGTATGGTTTAGGTTCTCCCTCTTCTGTGCAAACCTCGGTTAATTCATTAATTTCTCATGAGTTTCTCGACAGGGAAAATGATAGCTATGTATTTCTTGATGTATTTTTCAAGGAATGGATAAGAAGAAGAATGTCGGACTTTGGCCCAGAACAGAAAATGAATAGGTTCTAATTTCATGAAATACAGAAATTTTGTGATGCCCCCAGATCTGTTGGTTTCGGATAATTATCGATATCCTTGATCAATCACATAATAGAGATAAACAAACAAGTTGGAGGAGATGGGGGCGAGGATGGAGAAAAAAGTCTAACTTCTCCAGACAGATATGGGTATTATCTGTTCGAACGAGCCCCCTTTACTATGTGAATACCTCCCCCTTCTATATGAAAACCCATGGTCGGAGAGGATGATTACTGTTCCCTCTCTTATCTCTTTGAGTATCGGGGCCACCATTGCCCCTATCTCCTTTTTCAGGCTCTCATAAAGTGGACAGAGCGCGAGTGTGGTGGTGTGGATGTGGTTGTCTATCAGGTTGAAGTGGATTAGGGTGGGGTCAGACGCCCCCTTCAGGAGATTGATTGTCCTTTCTCCATCCCGCTCTGCAGATACCTCAAAGACGAGGGGCTCTTTTGTAAATCCTCTGAGGAGCTCTTCTCTATTTATTGGGGTGGTGGTAGGTATCTTTGCCAGTGAGGGAAACTCTTCCGTAAGTTTTAGGGGATGAAGCCATCCTTTGAACTCCCCCTTCAGAAAATTATAGAGGTCCCATCTCATACAGTCAAATACGATGAATATATGGAGACCATCCGGGTACTTTTTGTATATTCTAAGGGGAAGCTCTCTGATGGGAAGTATATCAATACCATCCCTAAATCTCTCTTCAAATTGTCTTACGAGGTTCTCTACTTTCCTTGCAAGCTTTTTTACCACCTCATTTGGCAGTATGTCAAACTGGAAGTTCAAAAGGTCGATCTTTTCTACGAGCAAATTTAATGGAGAGATGATATCTATATAGGCCTTGACCCCCGATGTCTTTGGAAATAAAGAGGACAGAGAGCGACACTCGATGAATGCCTTCCCAAACTCAACCTGTGGAAAGGGGGTTTTTATTGAGAGAAATCTCTTTTCGTCAACATCGCTCATCTCTTTTGTGAGAAACTCCTTCACCGCGAGTCCACACAGAAGTCCCGATAGCCTTTCGAATTCTATAAACTCTATAAGGTCCTCTGCAGACATTCTCCCTAATCCGATCTCATCGGAAAGTTCTTCTAATACACCACTTTTCCTGAGTTCATCGTCGAGTTGGGGATAGATTTCTTCTGCTCCCTTCATAGTCTCCCCTATCTTTTTCTCCTTGGTGGCATCTACCCCAAACCTTGAAGAGAGTATTTTTGAACCCTCTGCAAGACCGTGTTGAGAGAGAACCAGAGAAGCAAATCCCGCAAGGAGGAGTTCGTCCTCCTTCGCGCATATATACGGGGTCAGCGATTCCTTTACTTCCCTGAAGGGGGTGATGTCTTTATCCGTGATATGGATATAAACTCCTTCGTCCACACCACCGAGCCACCTATCAAACACCTCTCTCGCCTCTTTTACTGATAGCACCTTGTCGAGGAGTTCTTCCCTGATGAGAGAAAAGTCCCTTTTCTCTACAACACTCCTACCCGTGAGTGCCTCATCTACCGCATCAATAAGGGTATCCGACAGTATGGAACGGAGTATGGAGATGGGGTCTTTTGTATCTGAAAGTGTGGAGAGTTTTTTTATATCCCTTGCCAGATCCTCCTTCCCGAGAAGTGATATTGAAAGGGCATATCTTTGAAGCTTCAGTCTCACATCCTCCCTCCCAAATGCGGATATGTATTCACGAATTCCATCTTTTATAAATTCCTCGATCTCTTCCGGTGTCGGAAGTTCTACTCTTCCTTTGATGTTGAACCCGCACCTGCATACGGGATAATAGGCAAGTTCATTTTCAACATTCCTCTCACATCTCTCCGGGATATCAGAAAGGATAGACTGAAGGGCAGCTGCATCGCGTCTTATGCCCCCGATGGGTATCTTTTTGAGTTTTGAAAGGAGGATATACTCTGTCGAACTGCGGATTGCGGGGAGGACGGAAAATATCTTCTTCCGGTAAAATTCCTTGTGTGAAGATCCATATATGTCCAGGTAATCTTTGAAAAACTCCCTGAAATCATCCTTAAGCTTGTCAAATTTATCTATATCCTTCAGGTTTTCTCTCATCTCGGAGACCTTGCCCTTTATCTCCTCGGGGACCGAAAGTTCTGGCGCGAACAGAAAAAGATAAATTCTACGATAGAGAGGATAAGATTTTTTGAAGAAGTTGAGATATTTATAAAAGACATCGATACCTTTCCAGAGTCCGGGCTCCAGCTTGTATGCAAGCCCTGTCAGTCCCTCCTTTGAATCGAGTCTCGAGTCAATGTTATTGCAGAATGTGTATATGGGGGAGAGGTCAACCCCATCGCGAAAGGGTGCAAATGCCGCCTCATTACCTTCATCCTTCACAAAACTTTCATACTCCCTTATTTCCCCCTCGAGTTCTTCCTTAAGTCTCTTTGCTCCTTCCCAGACCTCCATCTGTTCTTTTATTGTAAAAGGCTCGATCTCCCGAAGCAGTGGTGTTTCCCGAAGTATCTCGACCACCTCTCCTTTAACGATCTCTCCCCTTGAAAGAGACTTTACAGAGTGATTGTATATCTTTGCCGGCGAAAATTCCCTTATCTCCCTTTCCAGACCATACGGGGTGATATAACCATTTGAAATGAGCACAGAAAGGAGGAAGTAGAAGGAGTGCTCGTCAATCCCGAATTCGCTCTTTACGAGAAGTTTTTTTACATCCTCAATCCTCGTCCTTCCATCTTCGGGTATAGTCTCTACTATTCTCTTAAGGAGCTCATTCTTCCCCGGGTTCACATCTGGATAGAATGCCTTTCCCTTTCTCTTTACCACCTTAAGTCTCTCTATGGGTGCGATATCCCCAATAATTTTTCCCTCCTCAAACTGTATGAAGAGTTCCTGAACAGTGAACCTTCCGATGCCTGGCACAAGGGGCATAATATCGGAATGCCTTGGATATAAAGATGCAAGGGGTGCATCGAATATGTTTGAAAGAAGTTCAGAAAATGTGTCAAAGTGGGGGAGAGGTAGTCTTTCCGTCTTTTCCATCCAGTATATCTTTCCATCAAAATATATATCCTTTACGATCTGTTCCACCCTCGCCTTCTCTTTTGCTATGAGCTTTCTTGCCTCCTCTTTCAGTTCCTCATCCTCTATCCTTATATGTGCGAGGAACTCCCTGAGTTCTTCTGCTTCCCCGGGAAGTGGTTCTCTCGGTTGCCATATGAGGATTGTATTTGCAAACCTATTAACCGGTAGGGTCTTGTAAATGGATGACTCCGGGAAGAGGAGAAACAGTGAGAAATCTGCATCTCCTCCCTCTATCTCCTCCACTGCCTTTTCTATGTCCTTTAACCCAAGAGAAGATGTGAGCAGTACAGAGCCCTTTCTTATCGTGTTTTGCCAGAGAAAGGTAGTTTTCTGGGCATATGGTCTGATCTCACATAATGG
This sequence comes from Candidatus Stahliibacteriota bacterium CG08_land_8_20_14_0_20_40_26, assembly GCA_002774315.1. Classification (GTDB taxonomy): domain Bacteria; phylum Hydrothermota; class UBA3073; order UBA3073; family UBA3073; genus UBA3073. Next base: position 3,113 of record PEYP01000039.1, on the reverse strand, counting down.
GAGAACGGGAATTCTTATGTTTGAGAATAGAGTCTTGTAGAAGTCCTCGCCATGCGGGAGTTTCTTTTTCTCTTCTTCTGTTTTTCTCCTTAAGAGTTCGTATACATTTGGGGATAGGTCTATATAGTATCTATCCTCCTTGTGCCTTACATATGGAGAGTCCTCTTCCAACCTCTCGAGAATCCTTTCCTTTATATAGAGGTAGTTTGATTCGGGAGAAAGAAGGGAGAGCTTTTCCAGGATGAGGTCTGTGATCTCTTTATAAGTCAATCTCTCCATTGTACCGGACATTTCAACGAGTGAGAGAAGCTTTACCACCCTCATTGCGATCTCCCTCTCCCTTGGGAATGGAAAGATATTCTCTATGTTCGTCTCGTAATACATATATACTTTTGAATAATAGGGTGATGTCTCTTTTGACTCCTTTATTCTCTCCAGAAAGTGGTCAAAGATCCTGTCCGGTGAGAGGAGGTTTGTGGCGTCTTCGTCAAGCATTCCCTTTATCTTTCTGTCCGGATCACCCTTCAACTGGTAGTGTATGAAATCGATCATTCCCCTGTGTTGTGAAAAGAGCGGTGTGAGTGCCTGGAGGAAGTTCACGGTCTTTGGGTGGACGGGGTAGATGGAGATAAAGATTTTTTTGTCCTTAAAGAAGTCTGGATAGAAACCGCGCAGTCTCTCATATACATCCTCAATCGCCTTTTCGTTCTTCTTTTTTACGATCCTCTTGGGGATTAGTTCCTCTATGTGGTGGGCAGATAGTAGGAGTCTCTTCGGGTATCTGTCCTTTATGCGATTCATCAACCTCTCATCTATATGTCCCCCAATCTCTTCTATGTTCTCCTGGAGGGCACAGACGGGATACCAGGGGTGATCGTGTGTGAACTCCCCCATAAACTGGAGAAACCTCAGGTCATCCGTAAATGAGGCGGGCGTGGGTTTCGACCTGAGAAACTCCGAGAGCTCGTCTATGAGAATCAAAATGCTATCTATCTTATTTCCTTTCCTTATTCTTTCAACCCTCTCAAAGGAGACCTTTCTATCATACCTTTCCTTTAAGGGATTTTCCTCAAATGCGGAGAGAAACCCCTTTACAATTGCTCCCGCCCTCTCCTTTTCCTCTTTACAAATTCTCACCCATTCATCCTCTTCCATCCCAATTTTCTTCAGAAAATCATCCCTCAGGGATGGGAATACAAACCTCTGGAAATTGCTTATGAGGTATGATTCGTCGGAGAGAATAACGGGTTTTTCCAAAATAGTCCCCATACTTTCCTCAATTCCTCTTATTACTATATCCTCGAGGGATTCGTCCCCCTTATAGAAGTGGAGTGGAATGAGAGCGGGAAGGATGCGTTTCTCTTTCAGGTTGATGTACTGTGCAAGTTTGGGAAACATCTCCCAGAACTCGCGATGGGTTGATAGGAGATATAAGATAGAAAGAAAGTGTGATTTGCCCGAACCGTAGTTTCCTTTGAGGAAGAACCCGCAGCCTTCCCCATCTGATACATGCCGCAGTATTGACGAGAGATTGTGGTGGACCTCATCCGTGACACAGAAATTTTGAACGAGTGGGAGAATTCTCTCTTTCTTGTGGGAGAGTGCCTCCTCAATCCGTATAACGGTCTGTATCGGTGGCAGATGAACGAGATCTTTTATCTTTAGCTCCATTTCTCCGCCTTTTTCTTCAGTCCGTATAATGTTTTTGCCTCCGGGTGGGCTGAGAGCGCCCGAGAGATGAGAGAGAGAACAACTTCCTTTTCATCCAGTGCCTTCAGAATATTGAAGAGGGCGGTTCTTACATAATAGTTATCGGGTTGATCGAGAAAGCTCACCGAGAGGAGCTCTTTTGCCTCTTCATACATCTCCAGTCTCTTATATGAGAATCCCAGCATGTTGCGATTAAACGCCGTCTTTGAGAGCTCGTATGCCTTCTTAAAACACTCAACTGCCTTTGTTTCATCCCCCTTTTTGCTATACAATCTTCCAAGAAGTGAGTGGATATGGGGGTTTTCTCTGTGTGTCGGTACGAGAAGAAGGAGCTCAAGTTCCCTTATTGCATCCTCCCTCGGAATGTTCTTTATTTTCGAAAGAAGGAGTCTTTCGGTGAGAAATTTTGATTCTGGCATAAGGGTTTGTGCCTCTTTATAGAGTCTCACAGATTCGCTTGGGTCCTCAGTCATTAAGGCAAGCAGAGAGAGGAGTTCTGCCTTTTCTCTCGTTGATGTCACGAAGGATAATCTCCTTTTTATAAGTCTTTTTGCAAGTTCAATGTTCCCCTTGTCTTTTATAATCCATACAAGTTCCCTGACATCGTTTTTCTCTGCATCGCAGGTTTCAATCTCATCCCATGCACTAAGTTTTGCGAGGGCGAGGAGTTTTATCTTCTTTGTAAAGGGAGATCTGTTTCCAAGTCTTATTGCCCTCTCAATATAGAGAAGACAGGTTGAAAAGTCACCCATCAGGTAATAGAGATAACCCACCTGCGATAGATAGAAGCTGTCTCCCTCTCCCTCTATCTCCTTATATAAGGCAAGTGCCTCTCTATACCTTTTTTCCTTTCTCAGTCTTCCCGCGAGTTTCAGTTTCTCCCGATATGTATCCATTCCTTTTCTGAATGTTGATTTTCTATTTTAGATATTTATCTTTGAAAATATCTATATTTAGTTGCGGCTTGCTCTTTTATATTTTACACCCGATTTTTAAAAAAGTCAAGGAAAAAATTGGGGAATGATAAAGAAGAACCTTTTATAATTATAATTGCCTTTTTAATATATCCCTGTGTCTATCTGTGTGAATCTGCGTCGGATTTCCTTTTTTTCTTGACTTTTTGGGTATTGTGTGATATAATAAACTGCAAAACATGCATCCAGATTTGGGTTGAGTAAATTCTACAGGGAGACCGGAGAGGTCGGATACTGGGAAAAATGATGCGAAAAAAACGGAAGAAACCACACCTGCCTACCGTCAGGCAGGGAGGTCACAGAGTAAATTTAATTCTCTGTGTTCTCTATACAATGACTTATATGATTTTACAGGGATCGTATGAGAATTCAAGAGAAAAATAATTTATAAATAAATATCTCTTATAATCTCTTGAGTTCCCTGTTGAG
>PEYP01000121.1 GCA_002774315.1 Candidatus Stahliibacteriota bacterium CG08_land_8_20_14_0_20_40_26 | reverse complement strand
ATTTTGTGGGAAAGGTCTCCTGACCTTGATTATCGGCATCGGGAGATGCCTCCCACATTAGGAGATATTCTCCACATCAGGATACCTTCTACATAGAACACATAGATTCTGATATACAAGATACCTCATCCATAAAGCCAAACAGGCTTTCACTGGAAAATGAACCCACTAAATTGGAGAAGAACCTAATAAGTTTTATGGATTGTGGATGAAATGATTATTAATAAAATTGCAAAGGAAATTAGATATAAATCAAAATATAGGCAACGATCCATCCTCGCGCATCAATATTTCAAGGTAGGGGCATTTTGTTATTACGGTGGTGAGACAAAGACTGGCAGAAGCTATCTGCTGAAATTTTTTTAAGATTAAACTCGTTCGGTCTAATATTCTGGAGATTCTTTTTTATTTTTCTTCTTGGGTATCAAATATATATTTTCATATCAAGGCCATTAGCGTATGTAAAGAAATTACTCAAAATTGATACAAAATAGGAATTCTATGCCTATAATTGGTTTTGATGCATCTATGATACCTTACCAAAAGAGGCGAGGATGGGGTGTCTATTCTTTCGAACTTCTGCGTGCTTTAGTATCTATCAATAGCGATAACAAATATGTATGCGTTTATAATTTTTTGCATAAGGGAAAGCGGGAGTTGATGTTTAGACCAAAAGGACATAGAAACATTATTCTGAAACATATCCCTTTACCTGGTAGGATACTTGAGAAATTATGGCTTAAATATAATTGGCCAGATATAGACCTTTTCACTGGTCATACAGATATTTTCCATTCTCCTTTTGAACGATTACCACCAAAGAAGAAAGGAGCATCTATAGTTACAATACACGATGTAATATATTTGATGTGTCCGGATAAGGTTAGTAAGGACTTTGCTAATTTATCGAAAGCCAAATTGGAAAAAGTTATTGAACGAGCAGATATTATAATAGCCGATTCTAACTCTACAGCCAAAGATTTAAATGAACTATATAAAATTTCTTCCCGTAAGTTGCGTATTATATGGTGTGGAGTTGCTGATTATATGAGACCTGCTCCTTTATCTCATGTAAATGCTATTCGTACAAGCATAGGGATTGGAGATATCCCTTATTTTTTATTTGTTGGTGCTCCTGATGCGCGTAAGAATCTTGAAAACTTAATCGGCGCAATGGCAGTTCTCAAGGAAAAGTCTTTAGACTTTCGCCTTATTATAGCCGGCCATTTTAAATGGGGAATGGAGAGAATTCAGCACTTTGTATCAGATAAAAGGTTGTACCAATATGTGATATTCCCAGGATATATTCCGGATGAAGATTTACCGGCTCTCTACACAGGTGCTCAGGCTCTATGCTTGATTTCCTTTTATGAAGGGTTCGGTTTGCCGGTAGCAGAAGCAGCAAAGTGTGGCTGTCCCTCAATTGTTTCAAACCGCTCAAGTCTTCCAGAAGTCGTAGGAGATGGTGGAATAGTAGTTCCTCCAGATAACATAGATGCTATTGTTGATGCTTTAATGCAGTTGTTAGATCAGTCTACCAGAGAGAAATTATCAGCTAAGGCATTAAAACAAGGCAGTCTTTTTTCTTGGAAGAAGTGCGCTAAAGAAGTTATTCATGTATATGAGGAATTGACTTAATGAATCGAGGAAATAATTATCCACTTGTTTCAGTTGTTGTTATATCGCGTGACCGACACAAGACGCTCGAGGAGACAGTACAATCTTTATTAGCTTTGGACTATCCGCCAGAGAAATATGAGATAGTTGTGATAGAAGAAGGTGACAAGCCTTTACCAATACCCCAAACGAATTATGTTTTTTTGCCACGCCAAAACTTAGGATTGGGTTATGCTCGTAATCAAGGAGTGAAAGCAGCAAAGGGTGAGTTCATTGCTTTTACCGACGATGATTGTCTTGTTAAGCACGACTGGCTATATCAAATTATACAGCCAATGTTGCACAACCCCGAAATATTTGGCGTAGGTGGAGCAACTCTTGTAAGGGGAGATCATCCGATAGGTACATGCGAAGCAGTGTTGGGTTTTCCCGGAGGTGGGTATCCTCGTTTTCTGCGGGCTGGTGGAAAAATCGTGGAAACTAACCTTACATCAGGATGTAACATGGCTTATCGCCGCGAGGTGTTTAATCATTTGGAATTTGAAAAGCGAGGCATGGGTCGGTTGGGAGCAGACGATTTCCTGCTCAGTTTAGAGGTATCAAAAAGATGGAAGATTGTATTTAATCCTAATGCTATTGTCTATCATCTTCCTCGCAATAATCTGAAGCAGATATACAAGTGGTTCCAGAGGCGCCGGTATTGTGAGCTTCTGTATGCAAAAATTCACAGCAAGAAGTTCAGAGAAATTTTTTCTTTAAGGCGGGGTATGGTTCCCCGGTTTATTTTAGGAATTTTACTCATTGTGGGATTAAAATTATTTGGAGTTCTTCTGATATTTATTGGATTACTAATTATTTATGCTCCACTCCCTCTTCGTTATGTTAAAGAATTAAGAGCAGCAAATGCTAAATGGAGAAGTTACTTTATAATGCCTCTGGTAAAAGCCACAATGGACATAGCTGTGTTAATATCAGATATAAGAGCGCTCTTAAGTTGGTCTCATGGCGAGAGCGAGATACTTGATGAATACAACAGATAAAAATAAGGTTTTATATGTGGACACACCACTTGAACCACCAGGAGGAGGACAGCAAAGTTTACTACTGATACTTCAATATCTTAATAAAACTAACTTTCAATCAGTTGTATTTATGCCTGAAGGAGGTGAATTTTCAAAACTATTAGCTGAGAAAAATATTTGTTATAAAATTGTTAAACCTGAGAAATTGTTCTTTGAAATAAAGAGACTTAACCCAGAAATCATACATTGCAATTCCCCGACTACAAGATATGCTTTTTATACAGCGTTAGCTTCTAAGCTTTTAGGCATACCTTTTATTTGGCATGTAAGAGTTATAGAATCTGCTGGTTGGCGGGACAAGATGATTGCTTCACTCTCGACAAAAATTATTACGATATCTGATGCTGTTAAAAGGAAATTCTCGTATGTAAAAGACAGTAAGGTTATAAAAATTTACAACGCTGTAGATACTGAAGTTTTCGAACCACGATTGGATACAGAGTATTTATATAAGGAATTTAATATCAGTAAAGATAAAAAATTGGTTGGTATATTTTCAAGGCTTGACCCGTGGAAGGGACACAAGCTTTTTATAGACTCTGCAAAAATAGTGAAAGAGAGTTTTAAAAACACAATATTCTTAATTGTGGGAGAAGGAGATAAAAGTTATAAAAAGCAGCTTTCTGAATATACAGAAATAAAAGGACTAAAAGGTAGTATAATGTTTGCTGGATTTAGAAGAGATATTCCTCAACTTATGAATTTATGTGATGTAGTAGTGAACCCATCAGTTGAGTCAGAGCCATTTGGCAGGACAATCATAGAAGCTATGGCGTGTGGACGCCCAGTTATTGCTACAAATATAGGTGCACCGAAGGAGATAATAGAAGATAAAACAGATGGATTTCTTGTAAGGCCAGATAGTGAAAGTATCGCCGAACTCGTAATAAAACTATTACAAAGTAAAGACTTAAAAAATAAAATTGGAAATAGAGCAAGAGAAAAAGTTATAGAAAAATTCAGTGTAGAGAGCCAGACTAAAGGATTAGAAAGATTATACAATTCTTTGAGTTGCGTATGCGTATAGGTATTGACATAAGGGAGCTTGAAAAAGGAAAGAAGACAGGTATAGGTAGAATGCTTCTAGACTTCTTAGAGTATATCTCTACAAGTGACACATCTAATGAATATATACTTTTTGGAAACCAAAAAACAGAACTACAAATTACTCGAATATTACAGAAAAATGTTAAAGTAAAAATCGTCAGTGAAAGAATCACTTTTATTTGGGATCAGGTAAAACTTCCCATTGCCATTTCAAGAGAGGGGATTGACGTATTCTTCTCTCCGTATTTTAAGGCGCCAATTCTTGCCCCTTGTCCTTTAGTAAATGGTATCTATGACTTAACTCCCCTTCACCATCTGGTATCTGGCATCCGGCATTCGGTACCCGGCATTTACTATCGGTATTTTGGCAGACTATGTGCAAAATTTTCGAAGAAGGTTATCACTGTATCAAAGTACTCAAAGAGAGAAATCAAAAAAGTATTGAGAATATCTGGAGAAAAAATAGAAGTAATATATCCTGGAGTAAAATCTTCCTCTAATAAATATACTGATGTTAGCGAGAAATACGGTATTCAAGGCAAGTATATCCTTTATATTGGTGGTATCAAGCCCCATAAAAATATTGGAAGTTTGATAAGGGCATATTCACTTCTCTCTCCAGAGCTCAAGAAAGAGTATCAACTTGTCATCGGAGGAAGAAAAAATAGGCATACGGAGTATCTGGAAAAGGTAATAGAAAAATTGAATATTAGAGATAGAATTCTCTTTCCCGGGCTCATTGCTGACAAAGATTTAGCATCAATTTACAAAGGGGCATCTCTTTTTGTTTTTCCATCGTTATATGAGGGTTTTGGTTTTCCACCACTTGAGGCAATGGCCTGTGGGACCCCAGTGATAGCCTCTAATACGACATCCTTACCAGAAGTGACAGGAGATGCGGCTATATTAGTAGACCCTCTGGACATTCAAAAATTATCCCAGGAAATGGTAAATGTTCTCACAAATAGCGAGTTAAGGAAAAAATTGACACAACGCGGTATTGAAAAGAGTAAAGGGTTTTCAATCGAAAGATTCGCGAGAGAACTTATAAAATGCTTAAAAATGTAAAAAATACACTTTTGATCTTTATAGTGGCATCAGACAATTTACTTCCTGACGAGAGCAAAAGGGTTGTGGAGGAGAAATTCAATCTTAAAAACAAGATAGAACAGCATAAGCAATTATACGAAACAGTTATTATTGAAAAATTAGGAGTCTGCTGATGTGTGGTATTTGTGGCATGGTTGGTTTTGCAAATCAGGACCTATTAAAAAAAATGTGCAGGATTATGTCCCATCGCGGTCCTGATGACGAAGGATATTTTATAGATAAAAATATCGGCCTAGGAATAAGGAGATTAAGTATCATTGACTTGGAGACGGGACATCAGCCAATACACAACGAGGATGAAACTATCTGGGTAGTGTTTAATGGGGAAATTTATAATTTTCAAGAGTTGCGTGAATCTTTAAAAAAGAAGGGTCATCAATTCTATACTAAAACTGATACAGAGGTAATCATCCATCTTTATGAAGAAAAAGGCGAAGACTGCGTTAATTACCTGAATGGAATGTTTGCCTTTGCTATTTGGGATAAAAAGGATGAAAAACTATTTTTAGCAAGGGACAGATTAGGGATAAAACCGCTATACTATACAGTAGTTGATGGAAGTCTACTTTTTGCCTCTGAGATTAAGGCACTACTTGAATGCAATAAAGTAGAGAAGGAGGTGGATTTGATAGGAATGCATCATTTCCTCACATTTCTATATGTTCCCGCTCCCTTTTCAATGTTTAAAGGAATTAAGAAATTACCTCCTGCTCATACTATGAGTTATAAAAATGGCAAAGTAGGGGTTCAAAATTTTGAACCCCTACAATATTGGGACCTTGGCTTTTCAAAAGCAAAGATAAAGAGGGAAGAATACTATTCTGAACGCATTCTTGAACTTCTGAGAGAGGCAGTTAAGATCAGGTTGGTAAGCGATGTCCCTTTAGGTATTTTTCTTTCAGGTGGTATTGACTCAAGTTCTATTGTTGGGCTGATGAGCCAGATATCTAATTGTAGTGTAAAGACTTTCTCCATAGGATATGAAGAGAAATTTGCCTCTTACAACGAGCTTAAATACTCGCGTCTTGTAGCAAAGCATTTCGGCACTGAGCACCATGAATTCATTGTCAAACCTGATGCCGTGGAGCTCTTACCCGAAATAATACAGCATTTTGATGAGCCATTTGCAGACTCATCTGCTATACCAACTTATTTGGTTTCACAGATGGCAAAAAAACATATTACCGTTGCTCTCTCAGGTATTGGTGGAGATGAAGCGTTTGGTGGTTATCCCAGGTATATTGGGTTGCAGGTAGCTCGTTATTATGAAAAGTTACCTCTCTTCGTCCGCAAAAACATTTTATTAAAGATAGCAGAACAATTTCCAGAATCTACTGCAAGCATAAATATTATGGGGCGATTTAAGAGATTCGCTCGTGGAGGGATACTGCCTGCTGATAAAAGGTATTTAAGCTGGATCTCTTTCTTTAATACCGACTTTTATAATAAACTATTTACGGATAAACTAAAGAAGGAACTTTCAATGAGTGATCCGTTTCAAATACATAGAGAGTTTCTGAATCAGAAAAAGACTGCCGAATTCCTTAATAGAGTATTCTATTTAGATGTGAAGACCTATCTTGCGGATGATTTGTTAGCAATGGGGGATAGAATGAGTATGGCAAATTCATTAGAGTTAAGGATACCTTTTTGTGACCATAAGTTATTGGAATTCTCTGCGAGCATTCCGTACTCCACCAAAATTGAGGGGTTCAGATTAAAATACCTTTTAAAAAGGGCTGTTTCCCAGTTGCTTCCAAAGGAAATAATTACAAAAAGGAAGCAAGGTTTTATGATTCCTCTTGGCTCTTGGTTACAGACCGAGCTTAAAGATTTGACTTTAGATTTGCTATCAAAAAGGAGTGTTAAAAAAAGAAATTACTTTAATTGGGAATGTGTTCAATGGATGTTACGAGAGCATTATGAGGGTAGACAAAATTTTGCTGATCAAATTTGGGCTTTGATGACTCTCGAGATATGGCATAGGATTTACATTGATAATAATCCGATCCAAAAATGAATATTCTTTTCGTTTCAGAGCTATCTTTTAAGAATGTTGGATTTGGCGGGGCAAGAGTCTTACATGAACATAGTATAAGACTTAAGAAGAAAGGACACACAATTTATGTTTTAACAAGAATGACAGATGGTGAAAGTTTGCCATTGGAAAATGTGGAAGGAGTGATTGTTCATCGATACTATGTGGATAAAAGCAACCAATTAAATTTTTTAATATCTTCTTGGAAGAATATTTTTTTTGTTTTTAACAGGCTCTCGCGTCAAATTAAATTCGACCTTATAAATTTTCATCAACCTATTTCTTCCCTTGCAGTCAATTTATCTCCAAGAGCTTGGAGGATTCCAAAGATTTATACTTTTCTTTCCTTGGCATTTAAGGAGTATGAGACCAGAATTCAAGGCGGAGTGAAAAGAAATTGGACGCATAAGATAAATTCGTTTTTTTTAAGGGTTATTGAGAAATTCTGCCTTGGAAGGTGCAGTAAAATAGTCGTCTTAAGCGAGTTTTCCAGACAACAACTGATAAGTTACCATAAAATATCGCCGACAAAGATTAAAATAATTCCAGGAGGGGTAGATGTGGATAGATTTGTTCCAGTGAACGATCGAGCGCTCGTTAGGGAAAAGTTAAACATTCCTATAGATAAGTTTATATTGCTAACTGTCCGTAATTTAGTTCCTCGGATGGGAATAGAGAATTTATTAAAAGCTATGGCTTTGGTTACTAAAGAAAGAGATGATATCTACCTTATTATTGGGGGAGTGGGTAGCTTGGAGAGAAAATTGAAACAGTTAACTTCTAAATTGAACTTGAATAAGTTTGTCAGATTTGAAGGTTTCATACCAGAGGAGCATCTTTCCCTGTACTATCAGTCAGCAGATGTATTTATTCTGCCAACAAAATTCCTTGAAGGATTTGGGTTAGTGACCCTGGAGGCATTATCTTCCGGGCTTCCCGTTCTTGGAACGCCTGTTGGAGGAACAAAGGAGATATTAGGTAGACTTGACCCTTTCCTTCTATTTCCTGATACCTCTCCAGAATCTATGGCAAACTCAATATCCAGATATATCAAGTATCCAAGGTTAGAGGAGTTAGGTAAAAGGTGCAGGGAATTTGTAGTCAGGAATTATTCCTGGGACAATGCCATAACAGAATTTGATAAACTCATAAAAATGGAATAGAGGCTTTAGCCTCTTTGAGAGCCTGAAGGCTCTATTTCAGGGTCCTGATGAATGGAAAAGATGAAGATATTACATATCATCACGAGGCTTGATAGGGGAGGGTCTGCGCAGAATACTATTCTTACAGTGAGGGGGTTGGGCCGGATGCCAGGTGCCGGATGCCAGATACCGGATGCCGGTAGCCGGATGGCAGATACCGGATACCGGATACCGGATGCCAGATACCAGATACCGGATGCCGGTGGCCGGATAGGAAAGTATGAGATGACTTTAGTTACGGGGTCGGTGGAAGATGTGGATGTGACGGGGATAAATCTCGTCATAATCCCTGAGCTTTCAAGGGGGTTAAATCCTATTAAGGATATCTTATGTCTCATTAAACTCTATAATCTTATAAAAACAGAAAAGCCGGATATTGTCCATACCCATTCATCAAAGGCAGGATTTTTGGGAAGAGTTGCCACAAAACTGGCCTCATCCGCTATCTGGCATCTGGCATCCGGTCACCGGCATCCGGCTATCAT
>PEYP01000129.1 GCA_002774315.1 Candidatus Stahliibacteriota bacterium CG08_land_8_20_14_0_20_40_26 | reverse complement strand
ATGTTGCTTCCCATAATCCTCAATAAATCGAACAGCCTCTTCTTTACTCATGGGAGGATTTTTTATCCGCATTTTAGAAGATTTCCCGCGTTTTTTTATAGTGAAATTTGACTCCCCGAGGAGACCTATAATACCAGATAAACGTACCAGTGATTTTCACCATATCTCTGCTTTGTCTTTTTGTGGTATAAAGCCTCTTTTTCTCTCATAAAAATTCTTTAGCAACTCAAAAGGCAGATATTTTAGGCCTCCTACTTCTTCTAGAGTAACTACCCACTCCTTTTTTACTGAAATCAAATAGGAAGAAAACATATTCTTTATAGAGAGCCACTTATTTTTTCTATTTTCTATTTCTTTTTCTTCTATTACTTTAAGGAAATTCTTCCAAATTCTTTTAGCCTCTTCGGTGCATTCAACGAAGACATCCATCTTGTTCGGCTGTTCCTCAATAAGAGAGAATTTAGATATTTCTGAATACCTTAGTCTTTTTATATTTTCGAGCAAATCTATACCTTTGTCTTGAGAAACTCTCTTTTTAAGCTCTTCAAAATAAGGTGGTGTGAGCATCACGAAGTCTGGTTCTTGTAAAGAATGAAGCAAATTCTTCTCAATCAGCTCTTTAGAAACACCCAATAAAGTGGCATCATACACATAACTCGCGAATCTTCTATTTTTATTATTATAAAGTTCGAACAGATTAACTATACCTTGTCCCTTTTTCCAGTTTCTATTACATCTGCCAGAGGCCTGAATTACAGAGTCCCATGGTGCAATATCTCTCCATACCTCATCAAAGTCAATATCTACTCCTGCCTCCACAAGTTGAGTAGTAATAAGAATAAAAGGAGTTTTTCTTTTCCTTATTTTTTCAATCCGTCTTCTCCTTTCCTTTGCTATTATGTGACTCGAAAGATATTCTAATTCTTGAGAATTAATGCCTGTTCTTAATATCATCTTATATAGTTTTCTTGCAGCTCCTATTGTATTAACCTCTACCATTATCTTTTTTCTTTGATTTTTCCAAGACTTATGCACCAAATCTGTGAGTTTTTGAATATCTATTTTGTCAGGTAAGAAATTGACACCTATTCTATCGATTTTTTTAAAATACTTTTTAGAGTTAGATGCTAGCTCAAAGGTCTTATCAAAAATAGCAGGTTGCGTAGCGGTTACCATCATCCACCAAACACCAAATTTATCTGAAAGAGATTGTGCAAACTTTTGAAAGAGGTTCCAATATTTGGGAGGAAAATTTTGTATTTCATCAAGAATTATTATAGAAGGAAAGAGTCGATGGAACTTCCTCAAACTTGAAGCTCTTGCAGAAAATAATGTCTCAAATAACTGAACGAATGTAGTAACAATTATCTTAGAGTTCCAACCTTCTATCAAAAACCAACTCTCTGAAGTTTCATATTCATCTTGAGGAGACCTATAATTTGACTCTACCAGATGGTGGTGAGCAAGTAAGACATCTGATGATGGGTTACCTATAACCTCTTTGAAGACATCGAAGTTTTGATCTATAATGCTTAAAAAAGGCAAAGCATAAATTATTCGGATAGGCACATTTAAGTCTCTTTGCAATTCTTCTTGCAAGGTTAGCGCTACTTTCAGAGCAATGAGAGTTTTGCCTGTCCCTGTGGGTAATGTCAAGCTAAGGATTTTTTGCGATTGATCCCATTTCCCGAGTTGTTCAATAGTTGCTTTATAAGCATCTTCTCTTATTTTGTAAATTGGTTCTAGTGAAGGTGAAAATTGGGTAGATTTATATCTGTCCACAAGTTCTGACGAAATTATACCAGGATAGTCCTTAATTTCTCCATGAAAAATGACTTCGCTTCTATCGGAATCTATCAGCGTGGAATAGAGAAGATTTAGAATTACATACAAATCTAAGTTATGCTGAAAACTATCCCATTTATCCTCTGCTTCCCAGAGTTCTTTTTTAAAATCTTGAAGACGTTTTTTCGTATTCCTATAAGAAAAGTTAATACCTATGGATTTTGCGAGGGTATCAAAAGTGTCTTCTCCTATAAGTTCCATCTGTTTTTCCAGAAGTTCTTTATCATAATCGTCGAAAACAAATTCTTCGTTTATATCGTGAAGGTATCCGTGATGTCGTATCACTACTATGTAGGAGAGTAAGGGGATATACCAAGGAAGAGACTTAAAGTTTGTCTTTACTGCATAGTAAGACAGAAAAGCAGAGAGAAAGGCATGTTGTGAGAGATGAGGATTATACTTTTTCCTGTGTGACTTTTTCTGAAATTCAGGACATGCCTTACCAAAATCGTGTAGAAGTCCTATTAATCTACCGATTTCCGAAAGCGGCAATGAGAGCTTTGTACCAACAAATTCAAGCCATTTCTCACAGAGTCTAGCGGTCTCGATCAAATGGTCTATTAACGAATATCCGGGTCTGGCTTCAAGAGATCTTATATCCATACGATATTTCCTATTTTTTCAATCTTTACATAATTCCTCATCTTTGCCCTGATAGATTTTCCATTAGGTTCGAAAAGGTATGTGCTATATGCTTCAGGAGTCCTATCTCTTTTGAGTTGGGCAGGCATTCTTTCGCGAAAATAAACCTTTCCCTCCTCAAGGACAAGAAATTCTCGTGGCATAGTCTCTTTTATTCTAACCGGGCTCACAATTTCAATTGGATATTCTTCGCTTGTCACTATTGAGGCTTCATACTCACCAATTAGCTGAACCTTAGCAATGAAATTGGCAAGACCTAAGTAAGGAGTGTAGATACAATTGTGAGCATTCAGAAATTCAAGTAGTTTCCTCATAATATCAATATCGGAATGAAAGAAGTATATTCTATACGAAGGGTCTTTTATTAGCTCAAATCTTATCCGAGTGTGTCCTCTTTTTGGCTGGAGTCCTAAATGATAAGCTTTAAGTTTACCAAAGGACACTGCTGGAGCAGCTTTTGTGTCAATAAGGTTCAGAGGAATTCTCATTTTTTTCACAGATTTATTAAGAGAAATGGAAATATCGGTATCCATGAGCTTCTCAATGTAATTGTCTTTAGAATAACCAAGAATAGCACCTATTATTCCTTGGATAGCAGTTCTGGGTGGAAAAGAGAATGTAAGGGGAGAAGATGTTGTGTAAAATTTGCGGAAATGGGCATAATCCCCATCCAGATTAAAGATTAAGATTTTCATTCTTTCTCCTAAAAGGTGATTTCTTCTACGGTAATACCCTGTGGGGAAATGTCCTTAGATTCAACATCCCTTCCATCCTTAAGGAGCTTTAAATCTCCATCCACGGCATATCGGATGTTTTCAATCTTCTCTCTATTGTTCCCAAGTTTTTTACTCAATCTTGTCACATTCAGTTTAATCTCTTTTATATCTCTAATCTTCTCATCTGGCAATTCGCTTTTTTCTTTTTCCAAATCATCAAGTCCTATATGGAAATTTGGTTCTTTATAAACCACTTGCATGAGAAAACGCGGTATCTGTCCAGCTTTTGTTCGTGTAATTAGATTTTTTGTGCCATTCCACATGCCTTCAAGGAGGAGATTCACATCTTCCTGTTTTAGACCAGTTTCCTTAGCAGAGTTCTCATTAACAATTCCATAGAAGGAGATAAGCGAATAAGGCAGTATGTATTCCTCACGGAAAGTAAATTGGGTTGAAGAGGAGATTTTCTTTTTTTGTTTTATCTTATCATTTCTCTCCTCTTCAGTCTCATAATCAGAGGCAAAAGCTCCTGTTCCCTTTATAAATTCAATCTTCACCCGATGGAGTGACCTGCCGAATTTGAATTGCACGGGTCCCGTTAGGGCGATGGACCCAGTTTTAGGTTTATCTTTCCCTTCTACTTTGAGTTCCAGAGGAATTACTGCTCCGAAGAGCCTCACATCAACACATTTCGCACAAATATCTTCCTTTATCCGCGATTTCATTTCTGAGAATGTTCCCATCTCTTTTAGAAAATCTTTGGCTCTGGTCTTGGCATCATATAGATATCCTTCACTATCTCTTACCTCTTTAATAAAGACATCTTGGTTTTTCAATCTTTCGTCTCCGCTTTCAATCAAACTCAGAAAATAATCTCTTATCGTCCGTTTAAGCCTCACATCGGTTACTATGTTGATACCTGTTTCCTCATCGACCCTGGGTTTATTCTCATCTACAGGGTCTCCGTTTGGATTTGCGTTCCTCACATCATAGAGGAACAAAAGCTCGGATCTCTTTATCTCGTTCATGATTCCTCCTCTTTTTTTGTTTTAAATGGTTTTTCACCTGCAAAGTTCATTCCCAGCACAAAGCAAAAGTTCAGTTCATCTTCTCCAATATCCCAATCATTGCCGGCTTGCAGAAAATGATGAGATATAGCCTCTCTAATCTCTGGATAATCGTAGGCATCGTATTCCATGAACTTCCCCTGAATTTTTGGTAAAAGTCCTTTGAAATCCTTCTTTGCCATACGCAACCCTTTAAGGTTTTTTCTGAAAGGCTTAGCACCTCCTCTTTTTGTCCATTGATAGTTAAGGAGTTTCTCTGCAAATACGCCTAGAAGAAATATCGCTCTCTTGAGGGGAGTATTGAAAAATCCCTCATATGTTTTGAAGAATTCCAAATAGGATTCACTTATCATAATTTCACCTCCTTCATTTTTTAAAAGTCCTAATTTTTGATAAAAAAGAAGCGTTATAAATGCACGAAGCGTAGCAGTGTGTTCCATTTCTCCTACAAAAAGTTGTCTCAGAATCTGCATTGATAGATTAAGTAAATGTTCTTTGTTTATTAGACTACCTTTAAATGCTGCATTTACTAAGGTGAAGAAGTAATCTTTATGTTTTGGTTGTTTGTCTCCTGGAACTCGGAAGAAATTATTTAAAAAGTCGAACTGTATTTTATTATTTTGAAAGACAGGAAGTTGTTCGAGTTCGCGCTTAAGTTTAAAAATATGAGTAATTTTTGATGGTAATACATCCTCCATAAGGAGCAAAATTTTTTCGCCTCTCTCCCTTGGATCATAAAACTCAAATATAAAACTTATTTGATCGCCTAATTTTTCAGTTTTCCATAACAATCTTTCCTCTTCATTAGCTATCACTCGTCCGTTCTTAAGTGTTTGTGCTTTTTCGTATTTTTCAGTGACTATATCTAAAGTCTGCTCCATCAAGGTGTCATCAGGCACAGCAAGTTTGGGAATAAGATAGTAGCGATGTCCGTAAAATCCATAATTAAGATTCTGGTCACGGAATGTTATGCCTTCCCTGAGATTCTGAAGACAATCAAAACATAGGGGAAAATTCTTGAGCGTGAACTCCTTAAGTGCTCCACCACTCACGAACCCGAGCTTATCAATAGTATAAGTCTTTAATATTCCTGTATCTCCAAATACTTCCGTTTCTTTACCACATAAAGAGCATACTCCCTGTCCAGAATGGGATACATATTTTGCTTGCTTTTCATAGAGTAGAAGATTTCTAAAAAGCTCTACATCACCAAGATAGAGTTCTTCGCCTTTTTTTGTAAAGGTAAAGGTCATTATCTTCCCTTCTCGAATATCTCTTGTTTTCTCCTTGATATCACTTATTATTTTTTTACGATTATCGTTGTCGAGAACCACTGAGGTTAATAAGGTCAAAAAATATTTTTCATTTTCGTTCAGAATATTGGGCTGTCCCTTGCAATAATTTTTACACCACTTAATAATTCTATTGTTAAAAGTTTTAGTAACATCATCGGTTACAAGTGCGGTAGGAGAGAAATTTGCGCCACTGCCCCCTCTCTTTGCATAAAGATATTTGGTCTTATTTTCTTTTTTATAATCCTCTATAAATACCCCTCTATAAGATAGTTCTCTCTCATAGCTAAAGCCTATCTTCACCATTTTTGGATAGTTTCCTTTCGCGTTGGGATCTTCTATTTCAACAGCCAATGCAGATTTTCCTGATATTGACAAAAGATATTCTCCTATCTCCTTTATCCCTTCAATCATTTCTCTGTTTGTAACGAGTTACAAGTGATAAGTAACAAGTGACGAGTAAGTAGTAACGAGTAACGAGTGACGAGTTATTAGTAAATCGTAAAGCGTGAGGCGTGAAGAGTAACGAATATGCTCATATTATCACAGATTTCCCCAAAAAATCAAGTTTTTATCCCTCAATAATCCCCTTCTGCATAATGGGGATGGGTTCATTTTTGTCACGATTTTTAAGTTTATTCCCATCACAACTACCTTCTGAATAATTAATTCATACCCTTCTTAGATATAACAATAACCTTATGGGCTTTGGGTGCAATATAAACAGCATTTGCTTTGAGGTCACAACTAAATTACATAAGACCGTTTATTTTCTAAATTCGACCTGCTTCTGTTTTTCTATGAAGACTACTTCGTCAAATTCTTCAAAAATCCCCTTACGGCCGAGGAGGTTAAAACCAACATTCAATTTTTCAGAGAAAGCAACAGGAGCAAAGATAGTGATGGGAATGATAGGTATCCAAATATTCCCACGACGTTTATAAGAGAATCTTACAGAATACACTGGAGTTCCTCCTTTCGTGGGATTGGTGCCGCAAGAGGGATCTCGTTTGGATGCTTTTTCCTCGCTTCTTTCAGCATCTTAGAAAGTTCGTGTTTATAGCCAATAGCGACTTTCCTACCGTCTACGATTACAATCCATTTTCCTCCGTGTTTATCCACGAGTTCCTCAAAGTGTTTTGAGAAGTATGCATCATTTTTATTTTTGTATTCCATACCCGCCTCCTTTAAGTTTCTTGCTCCCTTACAATCCTTACCCAACCCTGAGGTTAAGAATGCATAATTAGGATGGGTTCATACCCTTTTTAGAAATAATAGCGACACAGGTTTCAAATCTAAGTCTGGCCAGCGTTTTAGGGCTAACGTTGCTATTTCTACATTCCCAATGTACGTTTAACCAGGTTAAATATACATTAACCTGTTAGTTCTCTCGTCCCCTATTTCCTTTATTCCTTCAATCATTTTTCCATATTAATTTTATCTCTCGAAATAGGTTTTTGCAATGATTTAATCAAGTCAACAAAGTCAACAAAAAAAAGATAAAAATGTTGACTTTGTTATTTTCTCCTTATATACTCTGACATAATCCTGCTAATAATTTTGTAATGGCCCCTGTTTTCTTTCTGAATCAGTCCTTTATCCTTTAGCCTGTTTAAATGGACACTTAACGATTTTTTGTCAGTTTGTGGTTGCATTCCTTGTAACAAAGAAAGAATCTCTGATACAGATGTGACAGTATAATTCTCTGCCATCAAATGTAATGTTCCTTTTTCCTGTTCGCTTGCAAGGGTATATAGAGGTTCCAATATAATATCTCCAAGTTCATCAAGAGCGTTATTAAACGCAGATTCAAAACAATCCATAGTAACCTTTCCATGCACTTGACTTTCGTAAAGGTAATCACATAATATCTGCATCTGAAAAGGATGCCCCTCTGAATACTCAACCACTTCTCTTATCACTTCTTTTTCAAAAGAAACTCCTGTATCTCTGAGAATCCCAGTTATTATTTCTGGTATTCTTTCCTTTTCAAGGTTTGAAAGTTTTACAATGGGAATAAAATATCTTCCAAGTGGATGATGTTTCACTAAAAAGTCCTCCCATCCACTGGAAGTACTGGAGAGTACAAAAAGATATCCTGTATGCTTTGCGATTTCGTCGTCACTCAAAACATTTTTAAGAAGAGTAAGAAATTCTGAAATTTTCTCATAGTTCTGAACATCATCTATAAACACGATCACTACATTCATCTCTTTCTCTAAATCTTTCCACAATGTAACTAAAGAGTCCAACAAGAGCACTTGTGGGTCTCCTTTATATCTTTGCTTTGCGGGAATGTTCAGCCCTCCTCCAATAATAGGAAAGTTAATGCCAAGGCCTCTTAAATGATTTATAGCTCGCTTAATCTTTTCAAATTTAATGGGTAGGCTTCTCGGAATCTGTGTCATCAATTGAACTGTAGGAGAGAGAAGAGTTTCGTCAGTAAATTTAGGGACCGTGACAAAGGAAGTCAATATTCCCTGAGAATGCGATATCTTCCTATATTCCTTTAATAAAGTGGTCTTACCAATTCCCCAGTCTCCGACAACTATGAAATGGTTAAAATAGCTAACTTTAGTCCGATTGAGATGCTTTTTAAAAATCTCTATTTCCTTTTCTCTACCAAGAAAAATTCTGGGTTCGATCCCGGATTTGGGTGTAAAAGGATTTGGTGCAATTTCGGTTTTTGTCATCTTGTCCCCTCAGAAAAGAATTTCCCCTATCTCCTTTTATCCCCTCAATCATTTTTCTATTGGTAACAAGTGACGAGTGAGTAGTAACGAGTGACGAGTAAATAGTGACGAGTTGTTAGTGACCGGTGATGTCTTCGCCCAAATACTTGTTTTCAAGTTGCTTTGCCTGTTTGATCCCTTTTTCTGTCAAAATTACGGATTTTGACCTGCTCTTATATTTACCCTGAGAGATGTAGCCCTTCTCCTCTAATGCATCGAGAGCCTCGAAAGGATATCCTTTCCATGACCTGAAAGCCCTTATTCCCTTAAATGGCTCTTCCTCCCATGCAGTCAAGTAAAGTAGAAGGAGGATAAGTTCTTCAATCTTTTCAATCATAAATAAGCCTTTTGATTCTTACCTCTTTATTCCGGAGATAGATTTTCCCATCATCCCAGCCGTATAGTTTGTTATATTCTATCACTTTTTTAATTCTTTGTGAATGAAGTTTTTGTGCATTTGGAAAACCAGCTCAAGGTTATAGAAGTGAAGACTCAAACAAATCCAAATAATCCTTATAGATAAATCTTTTGCCATATTTATCTTTTGTCGGGGTCAATATTCCCGCCTCAATAAACTTGTTGATTAAATTATATGCTCCCTGCCTTGAAAATCCTGTTGCTTTTCGAACTGCAGTTATATTTACTATGGGGGACTTATATAGTTGCTTCAAAAGTATCATTGCCCCCTTACTGGTTTTTTTGCCGAAAAAAGAAACTATGCCAATATCTTTTTCCCTCAATTCAACAATTTTATCTGCAGTGTCAATTGCCTCTTGGGCAACAGTGGTAATGCCTTTTAGAAAGAAATCTAACCACTCAATAACCCCACCTTTACGATATCCATCCAGCCGAGCAAAGTATGTATCACGATACCGCTTCAAAAATTCGGAAAGATAAAGAACTGGCCTTTCTAAAACCTTTTGTTGACAGAGATAGAAAGTTATCAAAAGCCTACCCGCCCTTCCATTGCCATCTCTAAAAGGATGTATTGTCTCAAACTGGGCATGAATTAGACCTGCCTTTATTAAAACCGGCACCTCTTTATGAGAATAGAAAAATTTTTCTAAGTCTCCAATTGCATTAAGAATATATTGTGGGGGTGGCGGCACAAAATGTGCATCATAGGGACTTGTGCCATTAATCCAATTTTGATCTCTACGAAATTCTCCAGGCAGAGGATATTGACTGCTTCTTGCTTCAGTAAGAAGCACCTTGTGAATTTCTTTTATTAGGCGTAAAGAAAGGGGGATTTTTCCTAATTCTTCTAATCCTTTATTCATTGCCTGAATGTAATGCAAAATATCATCAACATCCTCTGGAAGATTGGAAGTTTTATCTAATTCGGCATGCAAAGCATCGGTAAGCCTGGCACGTGTACCTTCAATCTGACTGGAGTATGTTGCTTCTTTTTTTACATACATAAAAATGAAAAAATCTATATCCGGCAGGAGCCTGGTGAGACCGTCTAATTTCCCAACCATAAAATTAGCCTGTGAAAGAATGCTGATAATCTTCTCATTCTTGATAAAAGATAAATCCGTCCCAGGAAATTTGGCGGGGATAAACGCCTTATAACCTTCTACCTGTTTTATGGAGCGCCCTATCTCAATCATGTTTCGTTACCTTGACCAAAAAGTTGACATTGGTCATTGAGATGTCAACATTTTGACCAAAAAGTTGACATTGGTCATTGAGATGTCAACATTTTGTGATTATATTAAAGTATGTTACTGTATTTGTCTTCATTATATAAACCATATAGTTCATATTTTCTGGCACTTTAGCCTTGGTATTATATCATAGAAAATGAACTAAGTCAAGAAATATTTCAACAGCAAAGGACATGAAAAAAAGAAAAGCACAGGGAAGATGCCAACGACAAAATTGAGAATAAACCTCCAAAATCTTTTCTGCATAACTGATGCAGGATTCTGTATCCTCTTTACTAAGCAATTCCAAATTGTATTCTGATTTCATATAAAGATTGAATAACTTTTTAAAACTCTCTGCTATCTCCTTTATTTCTTCAATCATTTTTCTATTAGTAACAAGTTACGAGTGATAAGTAACGAGTTATTAGTAAATCGTAAAGCGTAAGGCGTGAATCGTAAACATAAAATGCATCTTGTTCCTAAATCTTGACCACAGCTTCAAGGAGGTAGTCGGCACTTTATCCTTATTTTCCTTATAACAAAATTCATTTAAATCGGTTCTTTACAAGTTCCTGGATATCATGACTACACACCAATACTCTTCTTGTCTATTCTCTTGCATAAGCAACCTTTGCATCTAAAGAGGGTGAATATACATTGTTCCTGCCAACTTTCTCAAATTTGACTAATCCTTTCATCAATAATTCCCTTAAACTTCTCGATACATTAGTTTGCCCCTTACCTAACTTTTTAGTTAATTCAGTTGTTGTGGATTGTCCTAATTCAACTAACTCCCGTAAGACCTTCAAAGAAAGAGGAGAGATGTTCCTTTGACTAATTCTTTCCTCTGTTAATTTTATTATTATTGGTTTTGCAAATTTTAAGTCAACTCTACGAATCAACGCCTCACCAGATATCAACGATAACACGCGAGTACATATACCAAAAATATATCTAAGTCTTCCGTTGGTTAATTTATGTAGGTACTCAATCACCTCGAAATCTATGGGTGGATGAATCTTTCGTCTTGTGAGACTATAATACTGCATTCTCTTATTAATTAATGGCTGTACTTCTTCTAATTTAAGCGGCTTGAGTCGTACTTCGGTAGTAATGATATCATCCAACCTATCAACATTACTACCAATAAAACCTCTGAGTCCTGTATCTCCTATCAATATCCAGTGGTATCCTTCCATTTGAAAACTGTCTCTTGCTTCATTTAGAAGAGTTCCCAGTTCATCAGGCTTGAAAATGGTATCCACATCTAAATTATCAAGATGAATAACAATACCTTTAATGTACCCCTTACCTTTGCTGATTTCAGACAGTTCATTCACATATTGAGCAAGGGTGACAATAGGTATTAAACTTGGATAAGAGACGACAGCACTCTCACCATATTGTCCACCAAAACCAAACGCCTGCCCACCAACAGATTTGAACCTTTCCTCTATTACCTGAGTAGCCTTTTTTATAGTTCGGAATTTCCGATTCGAGTTTAACTCCTGATTTCGTCTTTCCAAAGCATAAACCACTGCAGATAGAACATTTGATAAGAGATGTTCTAAATTCCAATTCCTTGCTACGGAGATTTCTATATCTGGTGTAAGATATTTTCCCTTCTTAGAAAGCGTGTATCTTGTATAATTAGCAAGAGAAGTCGTCCCTACTCCTCTACCTCCCTCTATCACAATTCGAGAATTAGAAGTTAGCAAACCATTATTGCAAACAGCCAATTCCTTTTTTCGCCCAACAAACAGATTTAAACTGTGCTCATCTATAGGATTTTGAGAATATGGATTATCTCTTAATCCCCACTTCTCCCACATTATGTCTCCTTACATATAACAATATATAACTTATTTTAGTTATATAACATTGTATAACATGTTTATGTTATATTTTGTCATGGGTTATTACGATACCAAGGTTTTCATTTAAAAATATCTTCTTTCATTTCTCTTATTCTCCTGGAAATAAATTTCTATATTCATCCCACCAGCACCTCATTTAACTCTTTCAGAATATCTTATAATTTTTCCCCAAATACCTGATATACCTTCACAGCACTACCCTTTTCATAAAACGATACTAATTCAAAGTCTTCCTTTTTTATTCCTAAACTTGCTAATATGTGTTCTTTGATCATTGTTAACCACTCCTTTTGGTTATTAAATTTACTTTATCGACTAATTTTGGCTTCATACTTTAATTCTATAGACTTTTGCCACTTTTTGAGATAATTTGGCATAAGTCTATTCCATAACCCTTTGATATATCAGTGAATAGTGAGAATAGTTTCTCAAAACACTTTTTACGTTTGCTATAATAATAAAGAACGCCTATTTTAATTCTGAATTCGGAAAATAATCCGTCCCATATTTTCCGATAATCTGAAAGTGAAATATATCTATAACTATCAAGATCCACAAACACATCAACCAAAATCTTTTCTAATTCAGGAAAATAGCCCTTTTTAGGTGAGCGGGAAAAAAGATTTCTTATTACTACAGGATTACGAGTAATTTCAAATGAATTAAAATAATCCTTCTCTTTCCTTTCCAGTAAAGTGTCTCGATAGTTTTTAGAAACTGCCTCAAAAAAGGCAGTAAGAGCCTCCTTTTCTACTTCAATAAAAGTAATATGATGTTGCTGAGTATAATAGTATAAAGGCTGAAGCTGTTGAGTATTCCATATAATAAATTCTGTGTAAGGAAACTCTTTCTTAAGGAAATTCAATATAGTGTTAACTCTACTTTTTGGAACCAAACAAAATCGTTTCTCTATATTACTATACATTCCATAACCGGCTTCAAATAATAGTTTTTCTTTTTTAAATTGGAAAAGGTAATCTTTAACTATCTTCTTATCCAGAGAAAGTTCGTTGCTTATTTGAAATAAAGAAAAATATTTATGTTTGCTTATGTAGTCCTTAACTTTTTCTTTCTTATCCATTTAATTATCTCCCCTCTTTATGAATATCAGAATTTGACATAATCCTCAGCCTTTCGTAGCGTCGTATTACGAAAAACCCCTTTTTACAGTTATTCGTTGCTATATATTACGAATGGTAAAATTATAAAAGTTTCGACACTAAACTTTATTTTTATTGCGTTTTCTTGCCCTGCTTGAAGGGGATAGACAGGATCTTTATTTCTTAAGTTCTCTTTCAATCCCTGTTAAATTTGTCTTTTTTCTCGACAGGGACTTTAACGAGACTTGCACGAGATTTTAAGGAAAAAAAATATTTCTCTTTGTCTCTTAAGAGTCTCTTACAAGTCCCTGTTTTATTTTTTAAACTTCTTGGTGTCAAATGTTTTATAATCGCCTTACAAATTTCTGTCTGATAATTCTTGTCTATTCCCGTTCGGTATGCCTGCAACTTCAAAGTTTCTCTGTAACTTACATTCCCCTATCTCCTTTACCCCTTCAATCATTTTTCTATTAGTAACGAGTTACGAGTGACGAGTTACGAGTGACAAGTGACGAGTTGTTAGTGACCGGTGATGTCTTCGCCCAAATACTTGTTTTCAAGTTGCTTTGCCTGTTTGATCCCTTTTTCTGTCAAAATTACCGATTTTGACCTACTTTTGTATTTTCCCTGAGAGATGTAACCTTTTTCCTGAAGAGCACCAAGAACCTCAAAGGGATATCCTTTTCATGACCTCAATATCTTTATATCTTTAGTCACTTCCTCCTCCCACGCAGTCAGATAAAGTAGAAGTAGGGTAATTAGGATTTGCCAGAGAAGTCTTTATAAAAGGCTTACGCCTTAACTCCCTGTCCCTGGTTAATACAATTTACATAAACAAAAGGTAATCGGCAAAAGATTTTGACCTGAAAATAATAAATTGCCCTTTATTATATTATACAGTTGCTACTTGCAAGGCTAAAGCCTTGCCCTACTTATTTCAAACATTCCAAATCCCTGGGAATTTTTTGCACCAAGTCCTGTGTCATAAGCAAGAGAGACGAGTTCTTCGTTTCCCTTTATACGATACCTTCCCATCCACCCTTTTATTATAAAACCCTTGTATCTTACTATCTTCTCATCGGAAGCCCTTACTTTTACAGGTGTAATATCCATAGCCAAGTTATTTGCATTTTTTCTGTAGAAAGCGGTATATTTTTTCTTCATATTCTCATTTATAAGCCTTCCAAAGTCCTCCTCTTTTGGATTATAGTAATATGTCTTCTTTCCTCCATCTGGCTTCAGAAGTGTGCTGTATGCTGTGACGGGAGAGAGCATAAATATTTCTGCATCGTCGCAAGAGGGCTTTTGCTTTACCTCTATGGATGCCACATAAAACCTCTCATCACCTAGAAATACTTCGGGTTTTCTTGCAAGGTTTGAGGCAAATGACTCAATTAAATTATCTACAGGGGATGCTATCCAGAACTTGACCCTTTCCTCAAAGTCAATTCTATCTTTACTTATCCTGTATTTTCCCAAAAGTCTTGAAAATGTGAAGGGTTTGAAACTTCGTCCTTTACTTACAAACCCTTTATTATGCAGGAATGAGGCAAGGGTCTCATCTATATTATGGTAAATGAACCCTTGAATTGATTGATTATATTCAAGAGGAAATGAAAGTCTATCACCCTCAAATTCTATTGCAATACGCATAATTAGGATATAGTGGTCTGTTGATAGGGTAGTTTATGTTTTTGCAATAGCAAGCTATTGCCTGCCTACCGCAGGCAGGCACTCCGGTAATAAGAAAAAAGGAAAAAGGATAAGGGATAAGGGGTAAGGAAAGGTAGCGTGTGGGTGTTATAGCTCTTCTATTGTCTCTGGCGTGCCAAGTACTGATTCGAGTTTGAGCGTGTATATTCTGGATACGCCTGGTGCTTCAAGGTCTATATCTACCTCTTTTAAGAGTCTGATTATCTCATTGCCAGTATTTTTATTGTTTGATGTTGAGAGTATAACCTTGGAGAACGGTCTTCTTCCAAGGTCTAATCGTAGTCCTGCAAATATAGGTACCTGTGCTGCAAGTGAACGTTTCATAGACTCGGCATCGACAGTAACCGCATCCTCTATTCCAAGTTCCAGAAGACAGGAAAGAATATCGTCCAAGTATTCTTCTTTATTTAGA
Organism: Candidatus Stahliibacteriota bacterium CG08_land_8_20_14_0_20_40_26; assembly: GCA_002774315.1. GTDB lineage: Bacteria > Hydrothermota > UBA3073 > UBA3073 > UBA3073 > UBA3073. Next base: position 4,387 of record PEYP01000129.1, on the reverse strand, counting down.
ACTATCAGTAAAAGATACATATGACCTCCAAAGAGACAATATTGCTCAATGGTAGAAAGTTAGAATCAACTTGATTGTCCACTTTGTTATATATTCTGAATCTTTCTAATCCTTATGTATAACCCTGCCTTCCTTAGTTACCACCTTTATCTCTTCTACAAGCATGTTATCAAAGTCCTTTATAATTTTCATAACATCCTTTGGTGTCTCCGATAGAAGAAGTGCCTCTCTCATAATTCTGGACTTCAGCAACCTTGCTATCTTTGCAACTGCCTGTAGATATTCCTTTCTGGCATCTGACGGTGCAGCTATCATAAAGATAATGTTTACAGGTTTTTTGTCACTCGCCTCAAAGTTAACCCCCTTCTGCGATCTACCAAATGCGACCTTAAGATGCTTTACAGCATCCGATCTGCCGTGTGGTATAGCAATTCCACCGCCAATTGCTGTTGATTCTATCTCTTCCCTTTTCAGTATAGAATCACAGAAGTCACTTTTGTTGGTTACAACTCCTGCTTCTACAAACATATCAGCCATTTCTTCGATAACTCCCTTTTTGTCTTTTGCGGTAATTCCGCACTTTATGAGTCTTTCGTCCATAAGTTCACTCAAAAACATAATACCCCCCATAGTAAAATCAAAAATCAAACCTGCCTGCCGCCTGCCTGCCGGCAGGCAGGGTAGGCAGGAATCAAAAATAAGATAATTAAGCTATTAGGTCATTTATCCTTTTTCCTTTATAATCCAAACACCTTCTTAATTCTTTCAAGCGCCCAGTCAATCTCTTCCTTTTCTATAGTAAGTGGAGGTGCAAATCTTACAACCTGTTCGTGTGTCTCCTTTGCAAGCACGCCCTCCTTCGCCAGCCTCTCACATATTGGACGGGCAGTTCCCTTCTCCTTTTTTACCTCAATACCTATCAGGAGGCCTCTACCTCTTACCTCTTTTATGTAATCACTCTTTATCTTCTTCAAATCTTCCAAAAAGTAATTTCCCATCTCCTCAGCCCTTTTTGGAAGGTTAAGATTGATTATAACATCTAAGGAGGCAATACCCACTACAGCTGCAAGGGGGTTGCCTCCAAATGTCGATCCATGGTCACCAGGGGTGAATACATCCATAATCTCACTATTACAGGCTATACAGGATACAGGGTAGATCCCGCCTCCAAGCGCCTTGCCAAGTATATACATATCAGGTTTTACATCCTCCCACTCACAGGCAAACATACGGCCTGTCCTTCCAAGCCCTGTTTGTATCTCATCCGCTATAAAAAGGACATTATTTTGCTCACATATCTTTTTGCATTCTCTCAGATATCCGGGCTCGGGAATGATGATACCACCCTCCCCCTGAATAGGTTCTACAAGAAAGCCCACTGTATTATCAGTTATTGCGTTTTTTAATGCGCTGGAATTATTATATGGTATCATCTTAAATCCCGGGGCAAATGGTCCAAAACCAAATTTATATTGCGATTCTGAGGAAAAACCAACGATAGTAGTAGTCCGCCCATGGAAATTATTCTCACACACAATAATCTCTGCGTTATTCATTTTGCATTTTGCATTTTGCATTTTGAATTTTCTAAGGTATCCCCATTTTCTGACAGCCTTTATTGCAGTCTCTACAGCCTCTGCGCCTGTGTTCATCGGGAGCATTTTCTCCATCTTTGTTAATTCACAAACCTTCTTCTGAAACTCACCCAGTTTATCGTTATAAAATGCCCTGGATGTGAGTGTGAGTCTATCAAGCTGTTTTTTAGTTGCATCTATGATATCTTTATGTCTGTGTCCCTGATTGAGTGCAGAGTAACTTGATAACATATCCATATATTTGTTACCTTCCACATCCCATACCCATACTCCCTCGCCTCTCTCAAGCACTACAGGAAGAGGTAAATAATTTCTTGCGCCAAAGGCATCGGTTACTCTAATAATTTCATCACTCCTCATATATTCCTCCTGGTATAATCCCCCAAGCCTGAGGGATTACACCTGTTTTTCTGATGCAGGCTGACAAAATCATTGGGTAATTTGGTCATTAGATTATCAGGTCATTGAGTAATTGGGTTATTCAGTCATTGGGTCATAATGCTTTATCGCTACTGGCCTGCCTGACGGCAGTCAGGGAAGTCGCTCCTACAATCTAAAATCTTTAATCAGCGTCTATCTGCGGTTAATTAATGTCTTTTGCACGAATTGAATTCGTGCCTACAAGGTTTACCTATGTCTGATTGTAACACAACTCTTGTAAAAAGTCAAGAAAAAAGTCAACTCTGTTTGTGTGCATTTGATTGATTTGTGTAATTCGTGGTGTCTTTTTTCTTGATATCATAATGAAAGTATAAACATATTTTAGGTTTTGGCTTTTTGATTTATACCTATCTGTGAGAATCTGTGTTAATCCCTGCCTACCGGCAGGCAGGCGCGTCCAATTTTTTTCTTGACATTTTTGGAAAATGATGGTATAATGAACTTTCTCTTTTTCACCATAAAGAACACAAAGAGAAGCTATTTATTTTTTTAAAATTTTGTGCCCTTTGTGAACTTTCTACCTGTCGGTAGACAGGTGTGGTTAGAATGTTGTTATTTGCACGGTTGAAACCGTGCCCTACATTTTTCGCCACAAAGAGAATTCAGGTTATAGATTTTCTTTGTGGTTAGAATATTTCGGATAGGGACGAGCCCTGCTCCTACATCACCGACGACCGGATTATCAATATTATTTTTGTGATTTTCAATACTTAACGCATAATATGGAGTGATAATATGGGAAATGTAAAAATTGCACCATCTATACTCTCTTGTGATTTTAGCAGGCTTGGAGAAGAGATAAAAAAGGTAGAGGAGGCAGGCTGTGATATGCTCCATCTCGATGTAATGGATGGGCACTTTGTTCCGAACATAACATTCGGACCTCTTTTAGTAGAAACAGTACACAAAATAACCGCGGTTCCTCTCGATGTCCATCTGATGATAGAAGACCCTGAATTCTATTGGAAGAAATTCAAGGATGCAGGGGCGTCAATTATATCCTTCCACAAAGAAGTAGTAGAATCACCCGAGAAATTGATAGACGATATAAAAAAAGGAGATGTTAGGGTAGGTCTTGCCTTAAATCCAGGAACATCTCTTGAGGATATTCTGCCATTTGTTCACATTGTGGATTTTGTTGTTGTTATGACTGTGGTCCCCGGGTTTGGAAGGCAGAAGTTTATGGAAGAACCTTTAGAAAAGGTTAGTAGATTAAGCAAGATGGGAGTGATGGTAGAGGTTGATGGCGGGATTAAGGTTTCAAACGCAAAGAAAGTGATTGAGAGTGGGGCAGATATACTTGTGAGCGGGTCGGGGATATTTGGCGAAAGAGACCCTGCTCTGGCAGTAAAGGCATTCAAGGCATTGGCAGATACATAATCCCTTAAACCACACATTTTTGTTCAAGTCCCATTAAATTCCTTATTGCAAGGGAAAATCCTAAAATAAACCGCAGATAAACGCAAATGCACACAGATAAATAAAGAGTTCTCTTTCGGTCTCTTAACTTCCCTGTTGAAAAAACTAAATTAACAGGGATCGGAAGAGAACATAAGAGAAATAAAGATATGTATGAAAAAAAAATCTCTTCCCTGCCTGACGGTAGGCAGGCAATCTCTTTTCTACCTGACGGTAGACAGGAATTCCCTGTTGAAAAAGAAAAAATTAACAGGGATTATCCACAGGTCGCAGACTCGTATGAGATCCGTACGGAGAAGAGAATATACTCATACGGATTTATAGGAAGAGATAAAATAAGAAAAGAAAAATCTGTAACAAATGAGATAATCAGCGGTTATCAGTGTTAATCAGCGTCTAAAAAAACAGAAAGTTATGCGAATACTTCATACTGCAGACCTTCATCTCCAGACTGAAGAGGACAGCCGATGGGATGCCCTTAAGACTATCGTTCGGGTCGCCAGCAATGAGAATGTTGACCTTCTCATTATAAGTGGCGACCTTTTTGATAGTGGTATCGATGCCGAGTCCCTCCGTCCGGGTATACGAAGTATCTTTTCTAATACAGGATTTGATACAATCATAATTCCCGGCAACCACGACAAGGATTCGTATGGGGAAGGGTTATATTTTGGAGACGAGATAACGATACTCTCAAATACAGCTTCTTTAGAAAAATATGAAGGTGTAAGAATTGTTGGATTGCCATTTGAACAGATTACTTCAGAGGAATTACTCTCAAAAATTCGCTCATTAAAGGATGTTTTTGCAGCTGATAGGAAAAATATATTATTGTATCATGGTGAATTGCTTGATGTATTCTTCTCACGGGACGAATTTGGTAATGAAGGAACGGGTAGATACATGCCTCTCAAGCTCTCATATCTTGAAGA
>PEYP01000148.1 GCA_002774315.1 Candidatus Stahliibacteriota bacterium CG08_land_8_20_14_0_20_40_26 | reverse complement strand
GAAATTCTTCGCCGTTCTCCGTATCTCGTGATTGATGGAGCACATAATCCATATTCGATGGAGGTGCTTGCAAGAGAGGTAAAGGATATATTTGATTATGAGAAACTCATTCTCATACTTGGTGTAAACAGGGACAAGAGCGTAAAGGAAATACTGGACGCCATAGTGCCCCTATCAGATGAGATTATATTCACAAGAGTGAACTTTCCAAGAAGTGCAGATCCATTTGTTCTGAGGGATATGGTGAAAGGACGCTCCCCGATGGTATCAAAAGATATAAAAGAGGCACTGGGGATTGCCTACGGAATTGCGACCCCGAAAGACCTTATCCTTGTTACAGGTTCCCTGTATCTTGTAGGAGAGGCTATAAAAGTAAGCAGTAGGGAGTAAGCAGTAAGGAGTAGAGGAAGATAGTGATCGGTTATCAGTGTAGGGCAAGGCTTTAGCCTTGCAAACGTAAGCAAACCTGAAGGTTTGCCCTACATAGTTTGCCACTTACCATCAGCGGGTAGGAGCAACCTTTAGTGGTTGTGCAAAAACAACCGTGCAGCAAGCCTGTCTACCCTGCCTACCGGCAGGCAGGCGACAGGTAGATTGGAGTTAATCCGTGGAGTTAATCCCTACCTACCGCAGGCAGGCGTAAGGATTCTATATAAAAGGCTTACCTGCCTACCGCAGGCAGGCGCCTTAATTCCAAAGGCTTACCTACCGCAGGCAGACTGACACCACAATAATAAAGAAATCAGGGGTAATCTGCGTTAATCCCTGCCTGACGGCAGGCAGGTGCGTCCAAATTTTTCTTGACATATACCTGTTTATATGTTATAATACAAATATGCGGAAATTGCTTAAGATAATAGGAATATTCGTTGCCTTTGTGGTGGGTGTATTTCTCCTTGGTTTTATTTTGGCAAACTACATCATTATGCCCATATATATGAGGGCATCAAAGGAGACCGAAGTGCCGGATGTGTGTGGCCTTGAATTTGAGAACGCAAAGAGGGTCCTTGCTCAAAAACTTCTTTCAGGTGAACTCGATGTCGTGAGATACTGCGAAGACATACCACCGGGAGTAGTCGTTTCCCAGAGACCCGATCCTGGCAGGATAGTAAAACAGGGTAAAAAGATATTTCTTACCGTGTCAAAAGGCATTGAAGGGGTAAAAGTGCCTTATATTATAGGGCTTGATATAAATCAAGCAGGCAACATACTTGCAAGCAGTGGTCTTTTTATCGGAGAGGTAAGTTACAGATATTCTCCATCAAAAGAGAATACAGTAATCGCTACCAACCCTCCTACGGATTCTGTTCTAATCAGAAATAGCAGGGTCAATCTGATACTCTCTAGGGGACCCATGAGCCTTGATATGCCCGATCTCACTGGCTACCATCTAGAGGATGTGAAGAGAAAGATAAAACAACTGGAGCTTCAGCTGGGAGAGATCACCTATGCAACCAATTCTCCCTTATGTAACATCGTTATTCTCCAGTCTCCGAGGGCTGGCGAAAAGGTAAAACAGGGGGACAGGGTAAACCTTATACTGGGAGAGTGATTTTTTTATAATATCAAGAGAGCAAATAAATCCTGACCATATTAAGTGCCTTCTGGGCTGACATCTCTTTTATCATCAATCTATCCCCGTTAAAAAGATTCTTCTCGCATCTTATTCCACTTTCTCCAGATACTGTAGTGTATACAAGACCAACCGGTTTTCCCCTTGTTCCACCCGTCGGACCTGCTATACCAGTGGTTGATATACCTATATCTGCACCAGTTACATCTTTTATCCCTACTACCATCTCCTGTGCGGTCTCTTTGCTCACTGCACCATACCTTTTCAGAGTTTCCTCCTTTACACCCAGTAAGGTCATCTTCAATTCGTTTGAGTATGCAACCACGCCGCCAAGAAAGTACTCAGAACTGCCAGATACATTGCTTATTCTGTGCATCACAAGTCCGCCGGTGAGTGATTCTGCAACCCCTATGGTAAGATGTTTGTTTTTCAGGAGTCTCCCCACAACTGCCTCAAGTGTATCACTGTCCTCACTATAGACAGCATCACCCAGTCTGTGCTTGAGAAATTTACGGAATTCTTCTATCTCTTTTCTGGTTTTTCGTGATATTCTCAAATCTACTCCAGTGTAATGGGGCAGGAAGGCTATGTCCTCAATCTCGCTAATGAGTTGTTGGATTTGAGATTCCGGGATACCTGTGGTGTGGAAGGTGACAGTTATTAAGGGATACGAAGCCAATTTTTTCTTCAAGACAGGAACAACTTCATTCTCGAATATGGATTTCATCTCCCTTGGAACCCCGGGGAGAATAAAGATAAGTTTTTTCCCTTCCTCTACGAATATACCGGGTGCAGTGCCAATAGGGTTAGTAAGTATAAGTTTTCTTCCATGGACATCTGCAATGGTCTGTTTTGTTACGTCGTCTTTGGTGGGGCCAAGTCCACCTGTGGTTATTATTACATCGGATTTAAGGGCCTGTTTGAGTGCGAATGCAATATCCCGGACATTGTCTCCAACAGTGTATCTAAATCTCACAGAATGACCCATCTCTGTAAGTCTTTGCCCTATATAGTCAGCATTTGTATCGAGTGTACGGCCGGAGAGGATTTCATTGCCTATAGTTATGATTGACACTTCACTCATAGGGTTATTACCTCAAAGTATGTGCATATTATCGAGGCTGGAAGGCTTTTGTAGGCACGAATTCAATTCGTGCAAAATATATTTGCATGCTATTTTCGTATTATTTATTATAATGTAAAAGAAGCAAGATGTCAAGAAAAAAAGCCTGCTTGTGCAGACTCGTGGTTATTTTTTCCTTGACATTACTCTTATGTTATGCTAAAATAAAATCAAACTACGCTCCCTTTCTCCTTATGGATTTTTCACCGGGGATTAATTAGATGAACAGGGATGAGAACATAGAGACAGACAAGAAAATCAGAAAGGGTCTTCCTCGCACCTGGACGCCGTTCTTCGGCAGTTTTGGCAAACTTAAAAACATCCAAAGGCTTACAATACCCCTCATCCTTGAGGGGAAGAATGTTCTTCTATCCTCACCAAAGGCAACGGGTAAGACGGAGGCGGTGCTTGCACCGGTTGTAGAAAGATGGCTCGAAAATCCAACTGAGGGGCTCTGTGTGGTCTATGTATCACCCACAAGGGCACTCGTAAACGATATCTATAAGAGAGTGAAATCAGCATTTGATTATCTTGATATACCTCTATCAAGACGCACTGGAGACCATCCAGAATTCAAAAGGGGACGGATAACTCCATTCCTCATTACTACGCCCGAGTCGCTGGACTCCCTCATCTCCCGTTACCCTGCTGTATTTAAAGAGGTAGGTGCGGTTATAATAGACGAGGTGCATCTCCTGCATAACTCTTATCGGGGAGACCAGATCCGTATACTTCTTCGCAGATTGAAGAAGATTGTAGAAGAAAAACTGAATATATATGTGATGTCTGCCACAATCAGTGATCCCCGGAGTATTGGAAGGAACTTCATAGAGGAAGAGTTTAAGGTCGCAATAAAAAGAGAACCCATTATAATTGAATACTACCTCTTGAAAGGAAGCAACTTTATAGAGGAGATACAAAGGGAGGTTCAAAAGAGAAACCTGAAGAAACTTCTATTTTTCGTAAATTCAAGATATGAGGCAGAAGAAGCGGCAAAGGTGCTCTCTGTGCCTCCTTTTGGACAGAATGTCTGGGTACATCACGGAAGTATGTCGAGAAGCGAAAGAGAGGAAGTAGAGAACCTTTTCTATAAGGCAAAAATTGGTGTATGTGTAGCTACATCTACGCTTGAATTTGGTATAGATATAGGGGATATAGACGCAGTTGTGCTTATTACCCCTCCTCCCGATTCCGCATCGCTCCTGCAGAGGCTTGGACGGGGGAACAGGATGAGAGAAAATTATATGCTTGCATACGGTGTCTATCTTGATGAGATGCAGAAGATTATATTTGAACAGTTGTTTGAAGACGCTAAGAATGAGGATTACCTCTCCTTTTCACATACATTTGATTTGTCTGTTGTGTGTCAGCAAGCCTTTTCTTATCTGTATCAGAAGAGAAGAATTGGCACATCCATAGATGCCCTCAAGCGATTGTTTCAGGGGATAGTCAGTTATGATAACATAGAAAAGATTGTAGAAGTGCTTCTGGACAAGAGATTAGTAATGATAGGGAAAAGTAGACTTCTGTATCCCGGAGAGGGAATAGGCAATGCTATTATCTATGGCGGTATACATTCAAATATCCCTGATAGGAAGGAGTTTGAGGTATATGATGTGGCAGCCGGGAGGATGATAGGCAGGGTTGAGAATCCGTTTCCCTCTTTTACTTTAAGCGGAAGGAACTGGATGGTTGTATCCTGGGAGTCTGGCAGGGTATGGGTAAGGCATCAGGAGAAGAAGAGTGAGGTAAAAAATGTATTCACAGGAAAGAAGTATGGCTTCTGGGATTTTCGATTTGGGATAAGACTGAAGAAAAAACTCTTCCCCCATATGAGCGAATATGAGATTCCTTTTATAAGGCGTGGCGATTATCTTCATATATTTCACTTTAGCGGACCTATTTATAGTTTTATCTGGAGTTATGCATTGAACGAGAAGAAGAGGATTGAAGATGTAGGAGATATTTTTTTCGTAAGCGAAAGTACCGAGATAATACCACAAAAGGTAGATATTGAGAATGCAGCAAGAGAGACATCATCGGTAGTGACTCACTATATGAATTTGGGGAGATACTTTGGACTCCTGCCAAAGGAGATCCGCGAGAAGCAGGTGCTCTCGTCTCTAAAAATAGATGAGTTCGCAGATTGGCTGTTGAAGATACGAATGGTGGAGGCTGAGATTCCCTAATATCTATAATCACCTTTTCTTATTATGCTCATACCTCTGATCATAAGTATAACCCCTGTATTTTCCGACCTTCCGTTCGGGATGAAAGAGTTGATGATGACATCCCCTTCAAATACCGTCATATACAATTTAGATAATAACTATATTGAGGATATTATACTAAGAATACCGGGATTGTGTATTAGAGATGGAGAGATTTACTTTTATGACAGAAAGGTACAGGTTACAAAAGACGGAATACCTGTTAAAATCAACGATATAGCATCCCAATCTGTAGAGAGGGTGGAGTTTCTTGGTGAACCATCTATTACCTTTCATGGCTATTCACAACTCAACTTTGTGACACAGAGATTTCGGGGTACTGTCCCGCACTCAGTCATATGGGCAAGAACTGGAGATATAATAGGGTTTGAACTCGAAAGAGCCATATTGGAAGATGGTAGTATATACATATCCGGCCAGATTGCAGAATCGTCCATATACGAGGGGAACATAGGATACACCTTTGGAAAATGGAATGCAAGGGGATACATATCTAAAAATCCTTCCCTTGAACTCGTCTCAGATATTCTTAGGATTAAACTGTCAAAGGATTATCAAGAACTAAGAACATGCCTTAAACTGGGTGATGTAGGCATCGGACTTGGCGCAAAATTTGATTCCTCTTTCTCTTTATATCTCTCCTCAAAATTCGAGCCATTACCCCTCTTATATATTATACCGCAGATGGAATATCACAACGATAGCATAACTCCGAAATTATCGGTTGGCTTCATACCATACTATGAGGCAATGGTGTTTGGTTGGTCTACACCGTCTCTCTATGGTGGTGGAATAAGATTTAAGGGGAGTTCAATATTTTTCTCTTCTCCCGATTGTATTGGGGTACTCTTCCAGTCCGAACTCAAGGATAAGGTGGATATCGCAATAAGGTATGACAATAATGGGTTTTCCCTCTTCCTTGAAGGCAGGTATCCATTCAGGGATGGCAAAATCACCCCGCACTTCTTTATCACCAACGAATTGATAGAAGTCGGCACGAAAGTCATAGATATAGACATCTCTTTAAGAATGAAAAGATATTCTTCCCCCATCTTCAATCTGTCCTGGGAATTCTGGGACTAATAAATCCGAATTAAGTTAACAACATCTCCGAAGGATCCGATGGAGTGGTGAATTTCTTCTTGACAAATCAGTATTTTTGTAGTATACTAAATTTTAGATATAGGTCAGAATTTTTGGGTCACCTGTCTGCTGCCTGCGGTAGGCAAGTAAGACTGCGGAAACGTACACCCTATAACCAGTAAAGCCCTTACGCCAATAGGCGGATATACCTCTAAATTGGAGAGATATCTGTATTGCGGAGATAAACGAGTGGGGCGAAACGGTGGCTTTTAATAACTCAAGTCTATTAGAAGGATTAGTATGAAAACCACACACAAAATAATCATCGGTGATTCAAGACGGATGAGAGAAGTTAAAGATGAATCAGTCCATCTTATTATTACTTCTCCACCGTATTGGCAGCTGAAAGATTATGGAAACGGAAAGCAGATAGGTTTTAACGACTGTTACGAGGAGTACATTAACAACCTCAATTTGGTTTGGAATGAGTGCCATAGGGTTTTACATAAGGGTTGCCGTTTATGTATCAATACAGGGGACCAATTTGCTCGTTCTGTTTATTATGGAAGATATAAAGTTATTCCAATAAGAACAGAAATAATTAAGTTTTGTGAAAGCGCAGGTTTTGATTATATGGGTGCTATTATTTGGCAGAAAGTTACTACTTGTCATACAACTGGCGGAGCAACAGTAATGGGTTCTTTTCCATACCCAAGAAGCGGTATTCTCAAACTTGATTACGAATTCATTTTGCTCTTTAAAAAATACGGAAAGTCCGTTAGCCAACGGATAAGTAAAGAAATTAAAGAGCAATCGAAATTAACGCAGGAGGAGTGGAATCAATTCTTTACTGGGCATTGGAATTTCCCAGGTGAAAGACAGGATAAACATCTGGCGATGTTTCCTGAAGAATTACCGAGACGGCTTATCAAGATGTTCAGTTTTGTTGGCGATATAGTGCTTGACCCATTTCTTGGAAGCGGAACTACTTCTTTGGTGGCTAAAAACCTGTATAGAAACTCTATTGGATACGAAATAAATGAGGATTTTCTACCAATTATAAAAGAAAAACTTGGAATAAAACAAAGCACTATTTTTCAAGATGCAAACTTTGAGATAATCAAGCAGGACGAGCCAAGAATAGACTTTAACGAAGAAATTAAAAAATTGTCTTACATTTTTAAAGATCCTATAAAGTTTGATAAGAAGATTGACCCAAGAAAATTAAGATTTGGTTCAAAAATAGACAATTCTCATCTTGAAAAAGAAGATGATTATTCTGTAAAGGAGATAGTCAGTCCTGAGATATTGATACTTAATAACGGTCTAAAAGTTAGGCTGTTGGGAGTGAAAGAGAGACCAGAGAAAAATGGAGAGGCGTTAAAATTTTTAAAAGAGAAAACTCGTGGGCAAAAGATATTCATGAAATTTGACAATATAAAATACGACAAGAAAAATAATCTGCTTTGCTATCTTTATTTGAAAAACAAGACATTTATCAATGCCCACCTTATTAAAAATGGTTTAGCCGATGTGGATGTTACAAGAGATTATAAATATAGAACTAAATTCTTAACTTATAGGAGCCTAATATAATGGCAAAAGAATGGATATTAAATCAAGCGAATATGAGATGGGGGCTGACTAAGAAAAACAAAGTTGGTCCAGTTTCAGAATTGATAAGAAAGTGTTCCCCTAAATCCCTGAGGAATTGGAAGAAATATTATTATAAAAATGTACATTCCAAACAGCATTTGGAAGAACTTGGGAGAAGGCTATACATAAAGATAACTGAAGTATGCCAAGCAGAAATTGAAAGCGTTACAGAAGAGGATTGTATTGATTTTATCATCAATTTGGTAATAGATAGAACCTACGATGGATACCAATCTGAGATACAGACCATCTATGGATAATTGCAACAGGCATTGGGCGTTAAAGTTGAGCCTGCGCCAGATGAATGGGATAGAGGATACAATGTGGATTTTTTCATCAATGTAAGGGATCGATATGTTGGACTTCAAATTAAGCCGGCGGGGTATGCTTATATTACGCAAATCATCAACGAACTTAAATTTCAGAAAAATACACATGAGAAATTTACTGCCAAATACGGAGGTAAAGTATTCTATGTCATCTCATTAAAGGAAGGAAAGAAGAAAGTCATTTACAACCCAGAGGTGATCGAAGAAATCAGAAAAGAAATTGAAAGGTTGGAGAAGGAATGAGGCCACCGCAGCGCCTAACACATAAAACGTAAACGGCGATTTAACAAAAAATCTCAACATTAGCGGGTTTCATCAAAGACGGTTTTCTTGTACAAATAATACAAATTGGATCAGGTTGTAGAGCAAAATTTGGGTTATTAAAATCTTCAATTATCAATTAGCATTTGCCTTTCAATTTTCAATTGTCAATCGTCAATAGTAAATCGAAAATCAACCCTCTTTGTGCCTTTCTACCTATCGCCTGCCTGACGGTAGGCAGGGTAGACAGGTGTGGTGAATAATACTAAAATCTGAAATCTAAAATCTGTAATCAGTGTAAATCTGCGTTAATCTGCGTCAAAAAACCAAAGACTAATTAACCACACCTGCCTGCCGCAGGCAGGGATGGACACAGATGTTGCCTAACGGCGACCTTCGGTTCACAGATAAATAA
>PEYP01000062.1 GCA_002774315.1 Candidatus Stahliibacteriota bacterium CG08_land_8_20_14_0_20_40_26 | reverse complement strand
TTTATCTCTGTGTCCTCCCTGCCTGACGGTAGGCAGGTGTGGTTTCTTTCATATTCTTTCATATTCTATTTGACACTACCTGTTTTGATTTTCCTCTTTACAAACTCCATCACATTATCACGCTTATCTCCGAACCTTATATATATCCCCCTGTAATTTTCCAGTCTTGTCGGTTTAGGGAATGGAGAGAGAAAAATCCCGTTCTTATCGGGATAAAAACTTCTGAACTCCTTCCATTGTTTTTTCTGCTGCATAAAAACCCCTTTTTTAATTATATACTCTTCATTAAACTCATACCTTGTGGGAATGAAATACGGATACATAGCACTGCCGATAAGCACAATACCAATTATAAGACCCCACAACTTAAACCATATGTACAATCCCACAAGTAACACCACAAGGAATATTATAAGGAATGTGGTTTTTTTCTTGTTTTCTATACAGGGATGTGAGGTCCATTCCATAGAAAAATTCTAATCCTTGATTTTACTAAACCCCTCTTTTAGAATACGATATGTTTCATTTAAAGCCTGAGACACTATCTTTGTATTAGAGATGACAGGCATAAAATTGGTATCACCATTCCATCTTGGCACTATATGTATATGGATATGGTCTTCTACTCCTGCACCTGCAACCCTTCCAAGATTCATACCAATATTGAATGCATCTGGCTTTAGTTTATCCTGTAGTATCCGAAGGCTCTTCTTGACTAATCTTGAAATGGAAAGCATCTCATCATCTGAAAGGTCTCCTATGTCTCCGATATGTCTGGTTGGAGCAACCATTATATGCCCGTTATTGTAAGGAAAGGTATTCATGATGACAAATGCGAGTTCCTTACGCACAAGAGTATATCCCTCTTCCCCTTTCTTCAGTGCTTCACAGAATATACATTCATCTCTGTGCGGTTCAAGTATATACTCCATTCTCCATGGTGCCCATAGCCTTTCCATATAAACCCCTTATATAGTCTATTAGATGCTAACAAACTAACCAACTAACCAACTTTCTCCTTCTTCCTTGTTTCAAATTCCTCAATCCTTACAATCAACCATTCTATACTCTTACGCTTCTCAAGTATGGCTTCCATTCTATCATAGGATGAGGTCGGAAATATAGCAGCAACTATAGGACGGAAAAAAAGCATAACCTGAGAGCCAAGAAAATTAAGTGGTTTTACTGATTCAAGAAACATAATACTCGGGGTGGTCAATCCTCGACTCACTATTCCCTTCGCGAGTTTATCCAGCTGTTCTTTCTCTTTGTCAGAAAGGTCATCATAATCTTTCTTTTCTATTGCAAATGCATGCCTTATAATCTCAATAAATTTATTCATATATCTTACTTTTAGATATTGTTCTCAAGCCACTATATCTTTCTTTCGGACAGGTTTAAAAACCTGTCCCTACTAAACCAGTTGACTTTCAGTTCTTTAACAGCCTTTATCTCATCCAATCTCCTGACAGGTGTGTTCTCTGGCGCCCTGTGGAGAATATCAGGGGATTGCTCTGTCTCTTTCCGTATCCTTATCATAGCATCTATAAATCTATCCAGTGTATCTTTTGATTCTGTTTCTGTAGGTTCTATCATAAGCGCCTCTTTCACAATCAACGGGAAGTATATTGTGGGAGGATGAAATCCTAAATCAAGAAGTCTTTTGGCAACATCTAATGCCCTTATACCATACTTCTTTAAAGACTCACAGGAAATCACAAACTCATGCATACATCTTCCTTCCCCATAAGGTATTTCATAATAATCCTTCAATCTTGATAACAGGTAGTTGGCGTTCAGGACTGCATTCTGAGCAACTTTCCTCAATCCATTATCTCCAAGTATTCTTATATATACCCATCCCTTCACCATAATCCCGAAGTTTGAATAGAATGAATGGATTCTTCCTATTGATGTGTCTATTTTCTCATTAAGAAGGTATCTATCCCCGATTTTTTCTACTCTCGGTATCGGAAGAAGGGGCTCCATAAACTTTTTTACTCCTATTCCACCTCCACCGGGACCTCCAGAACCATGTGGTGCGCTGAATGTCTTATGCAGATTAAAGTGCACTATATCAAACCCCATATCCCCTGGTCTTGCTATTCCAAGAAATGCATTCAAATTTGCACCATCAAGATATAAAATTCCCCCCTTTTTATGCACTATTCTCTCTATTTTCTCTATCTCCTTCTCAAATAACCCCAGTGTATTCGGGCAGGTAAGCATAAGACAGGCAACATCTTCCGACATAAGTTTCTCCAGTACATCTATGGACACAAGTCCGCCTTCATTTGATGGGACCGAAACAACATCAAAACCCGCAAGTGCAGATGAAGCAGGATTTGTCCCATGCGCAGAATCTGGAACAAGCACCTTGCCTCTTGCCTCCCCCCTATCCTCAAAATACTTTTTTGCCATAAGAAGACTTACAATCTCTCCGTGAGCACCGGCTGATGGCAGTAACGAGACCGCATCCATACCACCAATCTCCTTCAGATATTCTCCAAGCTCATACATAATTCTAAGCGCGCCCTGGCACATCTCGATTGGCTCCAACGGATGTATCTCTTGAAAACCCTCAAGTGAAGCAATCCTCTCGTTTATCTTCGGATTGTATTTCATGGTACAACTTCCAAGGGGATAAAAGCCTTTATCTATGTGATAATTTAAGGATGAGAGTCTTGTATAGTGCCTTGCTACCTCAGGTTCTGAGACCTCTGGGAACTGGAGAGATTCTTTCCGCAGGAACTTTACAGGTATGACACTCTTTATGTCTATACCTGATTCGGGAAGAGTATCTCCCCTCTTGCCTCTCTTACTCAATTCAAATATAAGCTCCATAAAAACCCCAAAAATCAAATATAAATCCCGTTATCTTTTCGATTTTAACAATTGGAACAGCACTGAGTAATCACTTCTTGCATTCCATACTATATAACCCCTTGCCTTCGCGTCTCTAACAGCTTTTATCTGATTCCCAATATATTCTGGGCCAAAATTAGGTGACTTGTAGTCAAAACCCTGTATATACGCAACGAATTTCTCCCTGCCTATCGTCTCATAACCGTTCACAAGACTCTCATAAACTATATAATATTCCCTTGGGTTTGTATTTTTTTTAAAGTCATTGTGGAAATGCGATGGGTATAACATAGGACATATAACATCAACCCAGTTTTCTATCTTTGAGATATTTTGACCTTCCTGTTTCATACTTTCAAGCCATGTTGTATAACCATACAAATCCACTGCAACATTGACTCCGTGCGGCTTGAGTGATATATACGCTTTCTTCAAAAATTCCACTATCAGGTCTTCTCTCTCAATATCCTCTGTTTTGTGGAAAAACCACATTGCATTCATATCACCTCTTGATGGGAATCTCACATAATCAAACTGAATTTCCCTGACCCCCCTTTCTGCTAGATCTTTTGCAATATCTATCACATAATCCCATACCTCAGAGGAATACTGGTCGACCCACAGATTCCCAGCCCTGTCTTTCCACACTCCCCCGTTTTTGTGTCTTATTCCGTATCTACCCCTATCATAGCTTGCAAGTATTGAATCCTTGAATACTACAATTCTGCCTATAAGATATATTCCGTTTTCTTCGCAGATTCTTATAATACTCTCTAAATCAAGAATGGGTTTTACTGCACCAATTCTTTTTGCAAATTCCACCCTCGTATCGTAGGTAACAAGCCCTACATCGTTTTTGAAATCTACAACAACACAGTTCAGCTCCGTTCCGCGCATACTCTCAATATATCTTTTAAGCCTTATTGCAGCATAGCAATTAAGATATATTCCCCTGTAAGGAAGAATCAGCGGTTGCTCTATCTTTATCCTGTGGCGAGGATATTCAATTTCAAAAACAGGCCTTTTAGGTGCAACCAATCTTATGGGAGTTGTAGCACACCCAAAAAAGGATGTAATCACTAAAGTTAGTATAAATACGCGTCTCACCAGCCACTTCCTGCTGTAGCATCCGGGATTATACCTTCAAGTCCATAACCTGTAGTAATCCATGTCCTTTTGTTGTCCATCGCGACGGTTATGAGAACACCGTTACCTTTACCCTTCTCACCTATACCCCACTTCGTATAGATGACAATTCCCATACCCTGTCATTATAACACAAATTTCAAAAGAATGCAAGTTTTTTTTAACCAACATTCACCACAAAGTTCACAAAGGACACAAAGTAGATGTAGGCACGAATTCAATTCGTGCAGATGTAGGCACGGTTTTAACCGTGCAGATGCAGGCACGATTTCAAATCGTGCCTGCACAGATTGAATCCCTGACTGCCGTCAGGCAGGTGTGCCTACAAAAATTTATTTAGCACAAATTGAATTTGTGCCTACAATTTTTTTCCTTGACTTTTCACAAAAAAGACTGTATAATTAAGTTATGATGATAGGATTCATTATACTGGTATCTTTTCTCACTTCCCCCAAGGAGAGTTTTGATTTTGCATATGGTCTCTATCATGACGGTGTATTCACGCTCGCAAAGGAAGAATTTACAAATTTTGTAAGGGAATATCCGGCCAGTCCATATAGGGAGAAAGCAGAATACTACATTGCATCGTCTGACTTTTATCTAAAAAATTACACTTCTGCAAGGGATGAATTTACAAAGTTCATTTCCACTTATCCCTCTTCCAACCTCAAAGATCTTGCAACACAACAACTTGCAAGATGTCACTTTGAACTTGGAGAATACAAAAAGGCGATCTCTATTTACAAATCCCTTGCTATCCCCGATTCAAAATACTGGCTCGGCGAATGCTATTACAGAACCGGAGAACTTGATTCCGCAATCTATTATTACAAATCTGTTCCGTCAGAATCAAAATACATAGAGTACGCTATATATTCAGCTGGATTTACAGAAAAAGAACTCGGACACTACGATGACGCAGTTTCCTATTTTGACAGACTGATAAAAGAATACCCCAAAAGCACACTTCTGGATGCTGCTTTATATTATGCCGGAAGGATACATTACGAAAGAGGAGACTATAAAACTGCAAAAGAAAAACTCTCTAATGTCGGAGGTAGATATGAAGAGGAAGCATCACTCTTTCTTGGACATACATACCTTAAACTGGGATTATACGAACGAGCGAAAGAAAAATACAACTCTCTTTTATCAGGCAGATACAACAATGCTGGAATACTCGGGCTTGGTGATGTATTCTATGCTACAAGAAATCTTGATAAGGCACTTGCAGAATACAAAAAACTTGAGAAGAACGAAAACCTGAAAGACGAAGCAGTAATGAGAATTGGTAGGATCTATTTTGAAAAAAAACTATACGAAGAAGCACTTTCGTGGTTTGATAAACTCGCCACGAAAGAAGCAAAATTGATGGCAGCAAATACACTATATGAGGTTGGAAGATACGACAAGGCAAAAGACAAATATCTATCTATCTACGAAGAAACAAAAGATGAAGAAGCACTCTACCGTGCGTCACTCTCATTATGCAAGAAAAAAGACCTGGATGCAGCAGAGGATCTTGCGCTTAAATACATAAATAAGAGTTATAAAAAATACCTACCCCATATACATCTTATTCTCGGGGAAGTTTATTACGAAAGGGCTAATTACCCTAAGGCAATAGAGGAATACAGGACTGCAAGTGAAGATGAGACTACCCAGAGAGAGGGACTTCTCGGACTTGCTTATGCATACAAAAAGAACAAAGAGAAGACGAATGCAATCAATACTCTTATAACATTGACAGAACGCTATCCAGAAAATGGTATACTACACAGGGCAGCAGAGCTTGCATACTCCTTGAAAGAATACGAAAAGGCAGTCGTATGGTATAGCAGGATTGAGGGAGCAGATTTTGATATAGGGAAGGTATACTTTGATATGGGCAGATATGAAGAAGCAATAGAATCTTTTGAGGTATTTACAAGAGAATTCCCGATGAACAAAAGGGCGGGAGAGGCACAATTCTTAACAGGCGTTGCAAAAAGGCGTACAGGAGATTTCTCAGGTTCAATAGAAACACTTGACGACCTGTTAAGACTCTATCCGTCCAGTGATTATGTTTATAATGCCACAATCCTGATTGGCGATAGCTACTTTGATATGGGTAGATACGATAACGCCAATGCATCCTACAAGAAGGCACTTGCCCTTCTGCCTCGACCCTTACCCAAGGATGCCATCCTCGCAATAAACGGCATTATAGACGCAGAATACAGAGCACGGGGACTTGGCAGTGCGCTTTCACTCGCATCAAGTTATGTAAAGACCAATCCTCACATCTCGGACGATATCTACATAAAGATAGGTGACCTTACATACCAGGATGGCGATTATAGAAAGGCAGCGGAATACTACAATGCAGTAAAATCTCGGAAACTTTTGTCCCGTGCCCTGTACTGGCAGGGTATGTCATATTGTTCCCTCGGTAATAAGGAGAGAGCCATAGAGGTACTTACAAGACTTGTAAGAGAATTCCCTGACGAAGAAACTACCGTGAAGGCGCTTCTTATACTTTCAGATATTTATATAGAAAGAGGAAATTTTAAAGAAGCTAAAGAGTGCCTTGTAAGAGCAAACAGTAACGAGGCGTTATTAAAACTCGCAGAGGTATACGCAGAAGAAAGAAACTATAGGGATGCAGAAAGAATCCTGAAGAACCTTATAAAAGTCGGGAATGCGCAAATGAGAAACAAAGCAGAAGTAGAACTTGCAGGGATACTTATTAAAAAGGGCGACACAAGCAATGCACGCTTGCATTTATCTGTGGTGCTTGAGGGAGACGACGCTCTCCTGAAGCCGCAAGCAAGATTTCTGGAAGGAGAATCCTATTTGAAAGACGGCAATTATGAGTCCGCCTCAAGGTCATATCTCATGGTAAACTATCTTTACGGTGAGAATGAATTTATATCCAGAGCCCTGTTTAAGGCAGCAGAATGTCAAATGAGTATGGGAAAGAGCAACGAGGCAAGAAAGTTTTATATGATGGTGATAGAGAGGAGAGATGATTCTCTTCTCGTAAAAGAAGCAAAGAGAAAACTTGAAGAGATAAAATAAAAGGGAAAAATGCTCCAAATATTATTTTTTATAATACTTCAGGCACCCGAGCTTGAACTTCCTCAGGTAACGATATACGGGGAAAGACCCGAATTAGAAGTCATAAAAGGAAGTTTATTGCCTGACAGCGTATTCCCTCTCCCTGAAATTAATGAATATATTCCCGGGACAGTAAAATTAAGGGCAATAGATGTTGTGCGTAGAAAAGACTACACCGTGAGACTTCAAGCAGAGGCAGGTTCTTCTGGAAAGATAAGGGCTTACAGTGGATTTAATCAATACTCTCTATCTGTGGTGTATGACAGGGATGTAACAGAACTAAAAGAAAGAATAGGATTACATTTAGGTTTGCCATATATAAGAGTCTATTATGAAAATGCCTCTTTCAGGGGAGGAAAGAGACTTTCAGGCAAAAGATACACCGAAACAGGGTTAAAATTCTCGTTTATCAGAATGCCCTTTCGGGTTGATGGAGGCATTGCAAGAAGTGTTCTATCTCAAGATGAGGATAATTCAGTCACCTTTGATGCGACATACAATATTTCCCATCTGGACATCACAAACAAGACAAAAGTCTACATAAATGAAGATTTTATATCTTCATTTTTTATTAAGTTCCCATTATATATAAGCAGTTTTACACTCTCCCCCGGTATATTTACTGCTATGAGCAATACACGCAACCTAAGCAGAATATATCCTGTGTTCTCTGCAACAAGTGCCTTTTCCAATTTTACTCTGTACCTGTCTTATTCTCCTTATACGACTATTCTGGATAGAAATGAGATGCTGGCTATAAATCCATTCTGTAGTGAATCCCATTATGAATTAAATACAGGTTCTCGTATTGAATTTGCATTGAGCTCCCGGCACAGCAGAATAAAGGCTGGATATCAAGAAAACTATCCTGTATTTTATTATGACACAACTGCGTATTTCATTAAAGATACCAGTATATATTTTATAGAAGCTCGAACTAACTGGAACGGATTAACATTAGATATGGAATATCGCCACAACGTGTCAGATTATATGCCGTATCTTTCTATATCGCCGGGAGTTACGCTGAAATGGAGAGGGCTTGATTGTAGTCTATCCTCTCCCATCGTATTTAGAGGGGACCCGGCAGGAAGCTATATTACACCAACCATATCGCTTTTATACACTGTCTTTCGGAATCTCTCTCTCGTCTTTGATACAAGAATCCCATTAGGTGAATCGGTCCAGTGGAAGGGGTGTGATA
>PEYP01000118.1 GCA_002774315.1 Candidatus Stahliibacteriota bacterium CG08_land_8_20_14_0_20_40_26 | reverse complement strand
ATCCAGATGCAAAGGATGAAGAGGTAGATGCCGATAAGATACTTGTTCTTCAAGACGGGAAGATTGCTGAAGTGGAAACGCATAAGGAACTTTACAGGAAGAACGGAGTCTATAAAAAACTCTACGATGAATAGTTTGCAGGCAAATGACCCACCCCGGGAAAGAAGAATATGGGGACGGTTCTTTTTTTCTTAACACTTTCCATTTATTGATAACAATTTTGAAATAGGAGGTCAGTATGCCGCGAGCAGCGAAAATTCTCCCAGAAGTTGGTGTGTTCCATGTGCTAACAAGATGTTTTTCAGAGACAAATAAGCTATCGAGACTTTGTTGTAGAAGAAAACAATATCTTAAAAGGACAGTTCTATGGATCTGATAGATTTATAGCTGATATGGAGAGGAAATACGGAGTCAAGAAATTCCCTGCCAAACGAGGCAGGCCAAAGAAGATATGAAAAAACAGTCCAAAAGAGAACCGTCCCCATTACAACCCATTACAATATGGTAGGTTTCTATTATCTCAACAATCCTGATACAGACAAATCTTCGTCAATGTCTTCCCAATGGATGCCTACCCCCCCGCCTATTAAACGCCAGTTGTTTCTCTCCTTTTCGGAGGCATCCCTCAGTTTGGGAAACCATTCAATAGGAACACTTATAATTCTTCCGTCGGTCAAATACACTTCCAATGTCTCTGATTTCACTGCTACATATTTTGCCGTTGCAGTAAATTCTTTAGTCGCTAAAGTATTCATTCCACCTTTCCTCCATTAATTTAATATTTTTCATAATTATGTTCCTAATTTCTGTCAATTCACCTGCCTGCCGTCAGGCAGGGATGAGTCAAATCCTATATTCTTTGCTAAGGCAATAGGGTGTAGCCAGAATTTAGCATATTTTTCGGCAGATTCAATGTGAATATGGATAGGTTCATTCATCTCATTACTAAAAAAGAAGAATCTATATCCTTTTACCCGTAGTATCGTTGGCATAAGTTGTATCTAATTTATACCAGATTTTCAATTTTGGTAAGAGAAAAAAAATACGATTATCTTAATTCCTTCTGGTTATATTATAACATAAAATCTTTAATTTGTCAAGAAAATTTATCGGCACTGTAAACAGAGGTCTCTGGGTATTTTTTCAGAGACCTCTTGAAAAATGCTTGACAACGGGTAAAAGTTGTGATATAATTAGAAGTGAAAGGACAAGGAAAAAAGGGAAGTCAATTAGCAATGCAAAATTAGCAATTAGCAATGAAAAATTGATTAATTGGTTTGTTAGGAGGGATGATGGGTAATATAGAGCAATTAAATGAGCGGATAGAGAGGCTCGGGAGGTTTCTTTGAGGTAAGTAAACTTAAAAAGAGACTTTCACAACTTGAAGAAGAGACTACCAAACCGGACTTCTGGAATGACAATATCAAGGCAAAAGAGGTTACCAAGGAAGTATCAAATATAAAAAATACGCTCTCCTTATATGAGACTTTAAACAGGAATATACAGGACACAAAGGAGTTGTATTCCCTTATGGGAGAGGATAAAGAGATTACAAAGGAGATAGAATCCCTTGAGAAAAGGCTGAGCGAAGTTGAACTGCAGTTTATGTTAAGGGATGAGGATGACAAAAGAGATGCAATACTCGCCATACATCCGGGTGCAGGCGGTACAGAGGCATGTGATTGGGCAGAGATGTTACTCCGTATGTATTTAAAGTGGGTAGAAAGACACAAATTTTTGGCAAATATACTTGACCTTGAACCAGGGGATGTAGCAGGTATTAAGGATGCTACAATAGAGATAAAGGGTAAATATACATATGGATATCTAAAATCAGAGACGGGCATTCATAGACTGGTGCGCATATCTCCTTTTGATTCTGGAGCGAGAAGACATACATCATTCGCATCCTGTTTTGTATATCCTGTTATTGAAGATATGGTTGAAGTAG
This sequence comes from Candidatus Stahliibacteriota bacterium CG08_land_8_20_14_0_20_40_26, assembly GCA_002774315.1. Taxonomy (GTDB): domain Bacteria; phylum Hydrothermota; class UBA3073; order UBA3073; family UBA3073; genus UBA3073. The sequence continues at coordinate 9,353 of PEYP01000118.1, read as the reverse complement.
AACTAAAAGAGAGTGATTTAAAGATGGATTCGTTTCGTTCATCAGGACCAGGAGGTCAAAATGTGAATAAATTGAATACCGCAGTGAGAATCACACATATTTCAAGCGGAATAGTGGTTACCTGCCAGAGTGAGCGCTCACAGTATCAGAACAGAACAAATGCGTTAAAGGTTCTGCGGGCAAAACTGTATGAGATGAAGAGAGAAGAAGAAAGAAAGAAATTAGAGAAACTGGAAAAGGGCAAGACAGAGATAGGTTGGGGAAGAGAGATACGCTCGTATGTACTGCATCCATACAAGTTGATAAAAGATCACCGTAGTGGTTATGAGACAAGTGCTGTTGAGAAGGTTATGGATGGAGACATAGATGATTTTATTAAAGAATGGCTTTTGTTGAAGACTTCTTAATTGGTAGTGTCAAATAGAATATGAAAGAATATGACAAACCACACCTGCCTACCGTCAGGCAGGGAGGTCACAGAGTAAGATTTAATTCTCTGTGGTTCTCCAAATAATGTCCGTTAGCTAACGGATATAATTTTACAGGGATCGTATGAGAATTCAAGAGAAAAATAATTTATAAATAAATATCTCTTATAATCTCTTGAGTTCCCTGTTGAGAAGAAGAGAAAATTTCTTGAAATCCCTATATAATTTATAAATTTCAATGTTCGTAGAATCCTGTGGATAGAAAGGTTGAAAGACGGGATAAAAAGATTGGTCTTATAAGAGGTCACAGATGAAAAGTGATTAAGAGATTAAGTTAATTGAGTGATTAAGGTGTAGACTATTCAAATTAACTAAATTAACTGAATTAACCTAATTCACTAATTTATTGTTCTCTGTGGTTAAATTTTTGACAATACTTCTTAATTTAACAGGAGGGGATATGAATCTACTTGAGATTCTGACAAAAGGTGGATATATGATGGTACCCATAGGTATCGCATCTCTTTTTGGTATAGCAATAATCATAGAAAGATTTATATACTATCGCAGAGCAAGGACGCCTGAGGATGTGATAGAGAGGTGTAAAATAAAACTCAAAGATGGTGATGTTCAGTCCGCAATTGCAATCTGTTCTAGAACTGATACGCCAATAACAAGAATAATATCCGCTGGGTTTGACACGCCAGGGGAAAAAGAGAAAGCTATGGAGACAGTAGCGAGAAAAGAACTCCTGGGCTTTGAGAAGTATCTTACAGGGCTCGCAACAGTCGCAGGGGTAGCTCCTCTCTTAGGGTTTCTTGGGACAGTGACTGGTATGATAAAGGCATTTATGCAGGTTGAGCGTCTGGGTGGGAATGTGAACGCATCCGTGCTTGCGGGCGGAATTTGGGAGGCACTTGTTACAACAGCAGTAGGACTTGGTGTAGGGATAATAACATATATATTCTATAACTACTTTTTGGGAAGGGTGCAAAGCATAAAGGAAAATATTGAGGCAACGGCAGATGAGATAGCGGGAATGACAGTTTAATTATATGGAGGTTGTATGAATGTACAAATGCACCACAATAGACTCTCTACATTTTCCCCTGTATCCCTTGCAGATGTCATTCTGCTTTTGCTTATATTCTTTCTTCTTACATCTACATATGTGCTTGAGCCGGGTATAAGGGTAAAACTTCCAAGGGCATACACAAGCGATGTCATTTCGAGAAAGGACATTCTGGTTACGATAACCACGGAGGGTAGATTGTTCTTGAATGATAGGGAGGTACCCCTGCAGGACTTTTCCACAGAGTTAGAAAAACTGTTAAAAGAAAGTGAAGAGAAGATAGTAATAATAAGGGCGGATAAGTCGGTAACCGTTGACAAACTCGTACAGATAATGGATATTGGGAGGGGTGTTGGTGGAGAGAAATTCCTTATAGCAACAAGAAGGATAGGATAAATGTAGATTAACTACTTTGCGTTATCTCAAATACAACTGTGCCCCCATCGGTATATTTGCAGGGGTCAAGACATTGAATATATGCCTTGTGGACATCTTCTTTTGCAAGTCCAAGTGATTTTGGAGAGATTCCTCTTGATAGTGGAATGTAATAGGGCATAAGGGAAGACAGAGAGTGCATACATAAGGGAATATCAGAGACAAGTTTATAATCCTCTTCTATAAGGAATGTATCATCTTCTTTATAAACAGGACAATTTCCTCTTATCTCCTTAACTCTTATTGTGAGCTTCATATATTCTCAATTTTTTCTTAATTTCCTCTTCAACAATCTTTGGGACGAACTCTCCTACTTCACCGCCTAAGAAGGCGATCTCCTTTACAAGTGATGAAGAAAGGAAAAAATACTCTTCTCCCGGCATCACGAATACGAATTCAACGGGTGGGTATAATTTTCTATTCATAAGTGTAAACTGGAATTCGTAGTCGAAGTCAGAGACAGCCCTTAAACCCCGCACAACTATGGTTATCCCGGTTCTCTTTAAATAGTCTATAAGAAGCCCATCAAACCCTTCACACTCAACTCCCTCTATGCTACTGATGGCAGTTTTGACGATACGGACCCTCTCTGTGAAAGAGAAGAGTGTATTCTTGTCCGCATCTCTTGCCACAAGTATTTTCACCTTCGAAAACAGGTATCTTGCCCTCTTTATTATGTCTATATGTCCATTCGTGATAGGGTCAAATGTGCCAGGATAAACGCATATGCCTATTTTACCTTCAGTGTGCATTTTTCTCCTTCCTTTATCATACCAAAGGTTTCTCTTATTACCCTTTCGAGGTAAACCTTATCGCTTTCAAGCCTGTGTTTATCACTGATGAGAGTTTCTCTTATAGCAGACGATATAGTTGTCTGTTTCTCTGTATCCCTTATGTTTTTTTTCAGGATAAGAATTCTGGTTAAACCATGGCCTCCAAAAATGAATATGTAGGCAAGTAGAGCAATTCCCAGTATAACGAGTATGCGTCTATGCCTTTTTAGATAACTTTTGATATTCGGTTTGCGCCGCATAAGAGGCTTATACCCGGTCTGGACATAGTTAGATGTGGATATAGAATATTGTTTAGATACCGTCAAATGATTGTAAAACTTGAATTATAAACAGACGCTGTCTATCGTTTGTTTGAGAGGATACCTCCTCCAAGCAAGACTATTTTGTCCCTGCCTTCTTTTACCATCTTTGTTGCGTTTCTTGTATCAATCACCAGTTTTGAGTTCTGAACAATAAAGTCATAATCATAAGAAGAGTGATCTGTTATTATGAGTGTGCAATCAAATTTGCTTATTGTTTTTCCGGTCAGCGGAAGGGATTTATATACAGAGTTCTGCAGGTCTATCTTTTCGATAAATGGGTCTGAATAGCAAATTTTTGCTACCTTGTTTTTCAATATCTCAATAATTTTCAGTGAGGGCGAGTCCCTCATATCTTTTACATCTCTTTTGAATGTCACGCCAATGACAAGCACATTTGCAGTCTTTGGACAGACACCCGTATTTGAAAGCGCAGATATGACTATGTTAGCTACATAGTATGGCATCCCTTCATTTGTCTCTGCCGAAATTTCTATAAAGTTTGTATGAAAATCATACTCCTTCGCCTTCCAGGAGAGGTAATATGGGTCTATGGGTATGCAGTGCCCACCGACACCGGGTCCTGGATAGAATGGCATAAATCCAAACGGTTTTGTTGCGGCAGCGTCTATAACCTCCCATATATTTATACCCATCCTGTCAGTCAACATTGTAAGTTCATTGACAAGGGCTATATTGACATTACGAAATATGTTTTCCAGAAGTTTTGTAAATTCTGCAGTCTCAGCGGAGGACACTCTTTTAACCTTGCCTATAACCCTTTCGTAAAGAAGATAGGCAAGTTCCGTTGAGGTCTCATCTATTCCCCCGACCACAACTGGTGTATTGCGCATAGTATATTTCTTGTTTCCCGGGTCTACTCTTTCAGGAGAAAATGCGAGAAAGAGGTCCTTACCCATCGTCAGTCCCGACTTCTTCAGTATTGGAAGAACAACCTCCTTTGTAGTCAGTGGGAAGGTAGTGGATTTTAGTATAATGAGTTCATCAGGATGGAGCACCCTGGAAAGTTTCTTTGAAGTGGCAACAATATAGGAGATATCCGGGTCCTTGTTCTCATTAATTGGTGTGGGAACACATATCTGGACGACATCACACTCTTTTATATCATTGTAATCAGTACTTGCCCGTATAAGGCCCTTTCGAACAAGACCGCTTAGTTCATGGGAGGATATATCCTGAATATAGCTTTCACCTCTATTTACAGAGTTTACTCTTCCTTTTTTTCTGTCAATTCCCACAACCCTGAATCCCTTTCTCGCAAATGCACAGGCAAGTGGCAATCCCACATAACCAAGTCCAATCACGCCGACAAGTGCCTTCTTGCTTTCTATCCTCTCTTTCAACATATGTCCTCCATCATTGTTTTTATGTAAAACTAACCACAGAGTTCACAGATTATATCAGAAACAGTAATTAGGTTATTGGGTAATTAAGTAATTCCTGTCTACCGACAGGTAGAAAAGAACACGCTTGTAAATAACGACCACACCCAATTACTTATAATAACCTAATGGTTTGTATCTTGTCCATATCCATAGGATTCTGCGAACGAGTCTGTGACCTGCGGATAGTCCGTAATCTGTAATCTACAATCTAAAATCTGGAATCTTTGTATGTTCCACTGGGATTATCTCTTTGAGAACTGGAATCTCTTTCTTGCCTTCGGGTGCCCATATTTCTTTCTCTCTACTTCCCTCGGATCTCTTGTAAGTAAGCTCTCTTTCTTGAGAAGGGGCTTCAATTCGGGCTCCAGGGCTACGAGTGCCCTTGCTATTCCAAGTGAAATAGCCCCAGCCTGGCCTGTGATGCCACCACCTTCTACCTTTGCTTTTATATTGAATTTCCCCGTCGTGTTGGTGACCCGCAGAGAAGAGTTTACTTCGTATATAAGGTCCTCTCTTCCTCCAAAAAACTCAGTGAGTTCCTTTCCATTTACCATTATTTTCCCTTCTCCTTTGGTGAGTTTTACACGGGCAGTTGCCCTTTTACGTCTTCCTGTCTTTAATAATACTTGTTCCATATAACCCCCATAATTGAATGTTGAATGTGAAATGTGAAATGTGAAATGTGAAATGTTTAATAATTCTTTCTTCTGTTTATCTATTTTAATTCTACTGGGTTTTGTGCTTTGTGGGGATGCTCATGCCCGGAATAGACCTTCAGTTTCTTTATCGTCTTCCTTCCGAGAGGTCCTTTTGGGAGCATTCCCTTAACGGCATGGTAAATTATTTCCTCTGGTTTTTTTGCTCTCATCTCTTTTAAGGTTGTTTTCTTCAACCCTCCCGGGTATCCCGTATACCTTGTGTATATCTTCTGTGTCTCCTTTTTCCCTGTAACCTTCACCTTACTTGCGTTTATACATATTACATAATCTCCCATATCCACATTCGGGGTAAAGTCTGGTTTTTGTTTGCCCCGTAATATTGTGGCAATTCGGGTTGCAAGCCTTCCAAGTATTTTCCCATCTGCATCTATTATATACCACCTCTTTTCCATAACACCCCCGGGTTAGAAAATTCTAAATCTCAAGAACCAAATCCTAAACAAATCCTAAATCTCAAATTCCGAATGCCAAAATAAGTCGTTTGTTTGGAATTTAGAACATTTGAATTTTGATATTGTTTAGGATTTAGAATTTCGTGATTAGAATTTCTCATAAATTATACCTCATTTCTAAACACCCCTTTTTTCTTTTACCTCATATGCAGGCAGGGTGGGATTATAATCCAGATTGAATTTCAGTCGTTCCTCTCTTGATAGAAAGTCAATTATCAACCTTCCATCAAGGTGATCAATTTCGTGTTGTATCACCCTTGCAAGGAGGTCCTTTGCCTTGATATGTATTTCTTTGCCATTTATATCATATCCTCTTACAGCCACAAGAAAAGGTCTTTTGATTTGAATGAATGTCCCCGGTACAGAGAGACAGCCTTCCTCAAATATATCTTTACCTTTACTTTTAGTAATCTCAGGGTTCACTATGTATAAAGGCCCCTGTCCAACATCAACCACAATAATTCTTTCCAAAATCCCAATCTGAGGAGCAGCAAGCCCTATCCCATTAAGCCCTTGCATAAACTGTATCATAGAGGTTGCAATCTTCTGCAGTCTCTCGTCAAATATTGAGACGGGGCTACTCTTTTCTCTCAATACAGGGTCAGGATATATGCGTATTGTCAATTTCACTTTTAAGAAGAAATAACCACGAAGACACGAAGATTTTAGATTGTAGATGTCACTGGTCATTGGTCATTGGTCCTTTATCCTTTTACCTTTTTCCTTTCCAGTGATTACTGATGACTGATTACTGATTACCAGTAGACGTGATTTTTATCCCGAGTTCCTTCAGTTTTTCATTCTCTATCTCTGATGGGACATCCTCCATGAGACCTGCGCCTGTGAGTGTCTTCGGAAATGGAATCACTTCCTGAATTGAACCCTTTCCTGCCAATATCATAAGTAATCTGTCAAGACCGATCGCTATCCCTCCATGTGGTGGTGTACCATAGGTCAAAGCAGAAAGGAAAAATCCAAATTCTCTATCCCTCTTTGCTCTGTTCATACCTCCTATTTCCATCATCCTTTCCTGCAGATCTCTATCATGGATTCTTATACTGCCCGACCCGAGTTCTATTCCGTTGAGAACGAGGTCGTATTGTTTCCCTGCTACCTTAGAGGGATCTTTGAAATTATCGGTCTTTGGCATTGTAAATATGTGGTGGCAGGGTGCCCAGCTACCTATTTTATTATCCCATTCAAAGAGCGGAAAGTCTGTTACCCAGAGTAACTTATACTTCTCCCTCGGAGTTTTTCCTTCAAGTACCTTATTTCTGATGGCGCCGAGAGTCTCGAGACTTCTCTTCCAGTCACCCGCACAGAAGAGCACAGTTTCCTCTCCCCTTATTGAGAGAGCAGACTTTAACTCACCAGTAAGTTTCGAAGAGAAAAACTTTGCGATGTTGCCAGAGATTGTTTCCTTAAATGATAGATATGAGATTCTACTATTATAGTATTTGAGGGCGAACTCTGAGAATTCGTCAGTCCTTTTCCTTGTGAGTAAGGGAACAGTTAATGCCCTCACAAACTTTACCTCTTTGAAGATTCTAAATTCGCTCTTTTTTGCTATTTTTGTAATATCAGAGATATACACATCAAACCTCGTTTCAGGCTTGTCAGTTCCGTATTGCTCCATAGCATTTCTGTATGTGAGTCTCTCAAAGGGAACCTTTACTTTTAATCCAAGGATATTTTCAAAGATAGTCTGTATCATCCCTTCCACGAGCTCCATAACTTCTTCTTCATCAACAAAACTCATCTCAAGGTCTATCTGTGTATGCTCTGGTTGGCGGTCTGCTCTCTGATCCTCATCCCGGAAACATTTCGCAAACTGAAAGTACCTGTCAACACCCGCAATCATTAGTAGTTGTTTATAGATTTGAGGTGACTGAGCGAGTGAGTAGAATTTCCCTTTGAAATTTCTGGACGGCACTACAAAGTTTCTTGCTCCCTCAGTAGTTGTGCGTGTGAGACAAGGTGTTTCTATTTCAAGAAAATTTTTCTTCAATAGATAGGCCCTCACAGTGTTGATGAGTTTTGACCTCATAATCAGGTTTTTTTGCATTGAAGGTCTACGAAGGTCTAGATATCTGTACTTCATCCTTAATTCATCCTTCGCTGTGGCAGGGTCCTTTATTACAAAAGGCGGAACACTGGAAGAAGATATAAGTTTTATTCGAGATGCTACCACTTCGATCTTGCCGGTCTCAAGAGAAGGATTTCGCATGTCAGACGGTCTTTCTCTGACCATTCCTTCAACTTCCACCACATATTCTCCGCCAAGTTTCTTTCCTTTTTCTATAAGTTCTGCATCTGCTAAAACTACCTGTGTTACACCGTATCTATCTCGTAAGGAGATGAAGACCATTTTGCCATGGTCCCTTATTGCATCTATCCAACCCTGGAGTGTTACATTCTCCCCGGAATTCTTAGCTCTCAGTTCTCCACAGGTATGTGTGCGCATGATAAATCCTTATTAGGTAATCAGGTAATTAAGTCATTAGGCGATAAGGCTATCAGGCAATCAAGCTATCAGGCAATCTGGTTATTAGGTAATTGGGTAACTAAGTTATTAAGTTAATAGGTAATTGGGTCAATAGGTCATTAAGTTATTAGGTCATTAGGTTATTGACGCAACGACGCTAAGACACTATGACGCAACGACAACAATGGAATCTATAATTTAAAATCTTCAATTTGCAATTTACAATCTGTAATTCGTTAACAAGTCAATGCAAATAGATTTTTATCTATCAATCTCTTTGATGAGTTCAATGAGGTCCTCATAAGATGTAAGATTTGGCACTTGCGACCTGAACTCTTCTGTATTAGCAAGTCTTATAAGACGAATAAGTATCTCTGTATATTTCTCTTTATCGTGGTCGGGCGAGAGAAGTAGCCAGATTATCTTTACTGGTTTATGGTCGAGTGCCCCAAACTCCATATCAACCCTGGAAAGTCCAAGCACAAGAGTTATCTCCCTTACCTCTTCTCCTATGTATCTTGGGATAGCAACACCGTGCCCTATGCCTGTCGGGAACAGTCTCTCCCGTGCATATACCTTGTTAAGGACAGGCGGAGGCTGGTCTGTAGTCTCAAAGAGTTCTTTTATAGCTTGCCGTTTCTCTTTCGCCTTTATACTACTCTTAAATTTTCCTTTTATATAATTCTCTATCATTGAAGATACTCAGGATAAGAATAGAGGGATATCTTATTATTTTGATTTTTATATTTATAAAATGTACCTTGCAATATCCACATTCTTCACGATGTCTTTTAATCTGTCTCTAACATCCCTTTCTTTAATATGTACTTCTTTAAAACTCCTTTTTGGGAGTTCGTATAACCAATTCTCCATCAGTGTAAACATTATTGTTTGTAGTCTTCTTGCGCCAATATCATCAGTAGTCTCATTTACTATTGTAGCGTACTCAGCAATTGCATCTATTGCCTTATCATCAAGTGATAGATCGACCTTTTCAGTTTTGAAAAGTGCAATATACTGTTTTATTAGTGCGTTTTCTGGCTCTGTAAGGATTCTTTTGAAGTCTTCCTTTTTTAGTGGAGTGAGTTCAACCCTTATAGGAAATCTTCCCTGGAGTTCAGGGATGAGATCGGATGGTTTTGAAGAGGTGAATGCCCCTGCTGCAATGAAGAGTATATGCTCTGTTCTTACCATTCCGTATTTCGTTGTAACATTGCATCCCTCCACAATTGGCAGAAGATCTCTCTGGACACCTGCTCTGGA
>PEYP01000119.1 GCA_002774315.1 Candidatus Stahliibacteriota bacterium CG08_land_8_20_14_0_20_40_26 | reverse complement strand
TTCATCCTGACTTATTGCTTTGCCTATGTCATGTAAAAGCCCCGCTCTCTTTGCAATCTCAGAGTCAAATCCGAGTTCCTGTGCCATAAGGCTTGTTAGATTTGCTACCTCTTTTGAATGTTCTAATACATTCTGTCCATAACTTGTCCTGAATTTTAATTTTCCAAGCAGTTTAACGAGTTCTGGCGAAAGTCCTCTTATTCCCATTTCAATAATCGTTTCTTCTCCCACCTTTTGTAGATATATCTCTATTTCCTTCTTTGATTCCTCATAGATCTCTTCTATCCGGGCAGGATGAATTCTGCCATCTGTTATTAGTTTCTCAAGTGCTATTTTTGCAATTTCTCTCTTTATAGGATCAAATGAGGAAATTGTAACAACCTCGGGCGTATCATCTATAAGTAGGTCAACACCAGTTGCGAGTTCAAACGCTTTAATATTTCTGCCCTCTCTGCCAATTAGTCTTCCCTTCACTTCATCCGATGGCAGATCTACAGTTGTTACAGTTGATTCTATGGTACGTGCCTGGGCATATCTCTGAATTGCGAGCGTTATAATTTTCTTTGCCTCTTTTTCTGCCTCTCTGTTTGCCTTTTCTTTGATCTCGTATATCTTTTGCATTGCCTCATGCCTTGTCTCATCTTCAAGAGTCGCCGTAAGGGCTTTTTTCGCTTCTTCCTTTGACATACCAGCTATTCTCTCAAGTTTTTCTCTCTCCTCTGATAACAATCTCTCAACTTCCTTCTCCTTAATTTCCAGCTGGCGTTCATTGGATAAAACAACCTTTTCCCTTCGTTCTAGTTCTTTTTCCTTTCTTGTTATTAGATCACCTCTCCGTTCTGTATTCTTCTCTTTTTCCTCAAGAGTACGTTCTCTCCGCTCCAATTCTCTTGTTTTGTTACTTGTTTTCTGTTCAAATTCGGTCTTTCTTCTGGTCCATTCAGCCTTTGTGTCAAGTTCTGCTACCCTCCTATATTTTTCGGCCTCTTTCTCTGCCTCTTTTACGATTCTTTCTGCGTCTTTTTCTGCTTTTATTCTCTGTTTTAGAGAGGCAGCCCTTGCAAAATAGAAACCTATTATTACACCTGCTGTTATCGCCACAATTCCGATTATTACTGTCGGCATTATCGTCATAGCTCCTCCTGGTTAAAGTGCTTCTTAAATTGGTAAATAACTCATAAAAAAAGGGTTCTCCGCCAATTGCCGTGTGACACTTCATCCTATGAACTCTAAACTCAGGTGGGTATCCCTTTCCCTCACCTTAGCGAGAGAAATAAGGACCCCCGATGTTTTGGTGTTAGCTCAGGATTTAGATGTCATCACGAGCACGACAGGGAACCCTTTTTAATTCTTTCAAGATTGGTAATGCCCCTTTCTATCATTCGTATAAGCTCTTCGTTTTTTTGCCTCTCCTCCATGAGTTCGTCAGCCAGATTCAGAGAGACAAGAAGGGCAATATCAGGAAGAGATTTTATCTTACTTAACCTACCTATCTCTTTGTACTTGCTATCTACATAATCGAAAACCTTTTTTGCATATTCATCACTCTCTTCCTTATAATCGAGCTCATACTCTCTATCAAATATTTTTACCTTTTTTTTCATTATTTAAGGGTTTTCCCTGGGTGCCGAAAAGGATATCAATGTTTTCCAATACGCCTTTCAATTTTTCTATCGCTTTCGCCTCTTTTCCTATAAATTGTTTGTTAACTTCTTTCAAGTGTTTATTTTCTTTCTTTAATTTACTGACAATCTTGCCTATTTCATCTATTTTTTTGAGTAGATCCATAATTGCCAAAGTCAATTTACTTGTCTCTCAATACCGCATCATACTCTCTGAGCAGGTCATTTGTTATTGAGGCAACGATAGGGTCTATATCTGCCTTTTTTAATGTGCAGTCTTTTCCTCTGAAACAGAACCGCATTCCAACAGCTACTTTATCTGAGGGTATCTCGTTGCCTTTATAATAGTCAAATATTATCAGATTTTCAAGGATATCAGGGCTCTTTTTTCTTGCAAAGTCAAGAATAGCAATAGCAGGTACTTCCTTATTAACAATTATAGATATATCTCTCATAATACACGGGAATTTGGATATCGGATTATACATATATCTTCCTATGGGTTTGAGTCTGCTTATATCAAGTTCTATACCATATACTAGAAAGTCGATATCCAGCTTTTTAAGCATCTCATGTTTAAACCTACCCATATATCCCAAGATGTTCTTCCCAAGTTTTATGCTGCAGCCAGGATCGTAATTCTGGGTGCAAGAGGACACAATATTCCACCCTTCAAGGTTGATTATTTCAAACATTGCCTCCAGTATCCCCTTCAGGTCAGCAAAATCTACATCTCCGGATGTCCATAAGGGATCTCTTGCCCTTTCTCCTGCTATAATGGCTGCGAGTTCAGTGTGCTCAATATTTTTATAATTCCGATTAAATACTCTACCCACCTCAAATATACGGAGATTGGCAGTCCCATATGACTTATTATAAGCAAAAACAGAGAGAAGCCCTTCTATGATATTTGTTCTGAGAGTATGCATATCTTCTCTCATCCAATTCATGATTTTAATATCACCATTTCTGACGAGAGGCAGTGTATAGACTTCGTTGAAACCAAGTGTCACCATGGCGTCCTTTATTTTGTTCTCAAAAGACTTTTCTTCTTCTATTATAAGAGAGGATGGCGTCTCGGGTGCAAAAGTATCATAACCCTTGAGTCTTGCAATCTCCTCTATTAGGTCGACTTCAAAGGATATATCCCTTCTGTATGATGGAATTTTAATCCATTCATCTTCTTTTTCGAATCCGAGTCTTTTAATACAGACGAGGATTTCATCTTCTAACAGAGAGGAGCCAAGTATCCGATTAACAGATTCTGTGGATATTTTTAGCGATTTCTTTTCAATCTTACGAGGATACTCGTCAATTATACCTTCTGATTTTGCCTCGTAATGATCCTCTAATAGTGTCATCACTCTGTATAGTGCTATATCCGTCATCTCCACATCTCCTTCTCTTTCAAATCTATAGGATGCCTCCGTAGAAATTTCAAGTTTTTTACCTCCTTTCCTTATTATTATGGGGTCAAAGTATGCACTTTCTATCAGGACATTTTTTGTGGTATCCGTTACCATTGTGTCACTTCCACCCATAATTCCGGCGACCGCAACCGGTGTTTCTTTGTCACATATAAGTAGCACATCGTCTGGCATTTCCCTCTTTATACCATCAAGCGTCGTAATGAACTCGCCTTTTTGGGATGTTCTTACATCAATATTCCCCGATATCTTGTCGAGGTCAAAAATGTGTATCGGTTGTGCGGTCTCGTACATAACATAATTACCTATGTCGGCAATATTGTCCTGTGGGATAGAACCAACTGCTATAAGTCTTTCTTTGATCCACCGGGGTGTTTCCTTTGCCTGTATATTTCTTACAACTCCGCAGGAGTATCTACAGCATAAAGTGGAATTGTCAATTCTTACACTAATACTATCCAATTTTTTATAGGAGGTTTTATATTTTGGGAGTTTTAGTTTTTTATTCAGGAATATTGCGACTTCTCTTGCTACTCCCCACATTCCAAGCAGATCAGGTCTTTGAGAGGTAATTTCTATGTCAAATATGGTATCATCTCCAATTTGCAAGATCTCCTCTATCTCCAGTCCCATATTAGAAAAGAGATTGGCAATTTTACGGATATCATCTCCCGTGTTTACTAGTTCTCGAAGCCAGGTAAAACTAACCCTCATAGTTTAAGTATAACATATTTTTTTTACTTTGTCAACCTTTTTTCTTTATTTTTTAACCGCCAATATATTTAAGTCGCTGGGTCGTTGAGTCATTGTGTCGTTGAGTCTAAAGGACGCTAAGACCCTATGACCTAATTACCTAATAACTTAATTACTATATTCTTATCTGTGTGCATCTCTACCTGTCGGTAGACAGGTGCGTTCATCCCTGCCTGCCGGCAGGCAGGTGCGGTTAATTACTTCCTAAAAGTATAGCCAAAATCCAAAAGATGTATGTTGCCACAACTAACAATACCAAATATGGGAACTTGTGGTGATATCCACAATGTATCATTCAACTGATGCATAACGACCCTCTTGCTCGCCACAATAGTATCTTTCGTCTGTATAGAGGATTGTTCGAGCATATTAAAAGACGGACGGTTCACATCTAATAAGTCATCATTACATCCAGTAATACTCTCAATGGTTCCATTGTTTACCAGTGCTGTTATACAATATCCATCACCAGCCATTTCCAGTAAAAATCTTTCGTCATCTTCCATACCCTTAATGGTGTAAAGCACTGTATCTTTACCTATTTGGTAGATTATCCAGTTACCGACTTCCCATTCCTTGTAGTGGGGAGTTCTGCTACAGGCAAGCAGAAGGAGCGGTATCAGATAAGTTCCTGTTTTATTCATTTGTTTTCAAAGTCTTCGTTTAGTGAAGATAATTCTTTGAATATATTGTAATTGACCATGTCGAGAGAGATAGGTGTAATGGATATATAACCGTTATCTATTGCCTCTACATCGGTTTCTCCATCGCTTAAAGTATGGATAGCTGTACCTCCTATCTCGTAGGAGGATTTATGGGTCGTTATGACATTTTGATAAGACTTTTTCCCAAGTTTTGTTATTTTCATTCCTTTGGGCTCTGGTGGAACATTGACATTCAGAAAAAAGCTATCAATGTCGTTTTTTTTAACAGATGTAATGAGTTTGAGTATGACCTCGAGAGTATCTTCAAAGTTTTTGTGTCCCGTGATCGAGATAGCAAAAGAGGGAATCCCATGTATTGCTCCTTCAAGTGCAGCGCCCACTGTGCCGGAGTATGTTATATCAAAGCCAAGATTTGAGCCTACATTTATGCCCGAGATGATGAGGTCCGGCTTCTCATTTAATATTGAATTTACACCAAGCACAATACAATCTGTTGGTGTTCCAGCAACTCCATACATACCATTTGAAATCTGTTTCATCTTGAGGCGTCTGCGAAGGGTTATAGAATGTGAACACCCGCTCATCTCCTTTAAAGGAGCAATTACCGTCACATTGTGCGTTCTATGCAGAAGTTTATAGAGAAATTGAAGTCCTTCTGATTTTATACCATCATCATTTGTAATAAGAATATTCATCATGAGTTCTCTTATTTCCTCTTTCTCCTTTTTTCAGTTTTTAGTTTATACTTATATCTACAAACTCTGAAACGCAAGTTTTATAAATCTTAATGTGTCGAGAAACGGTTTTATATAACTGTATGATTCGTTGTAAATTGTTCTTACAGGCACTGATGTGATTCTAAAACCCCTTCTTGCTGCTTTTATTATAATTTCAGATTCTGTCTGAAAATTATTGGTAGAGAAAGATATAGAGGTAAAGATCTCCTTGCTTATTGCCCTGAATCCAGATTGAGCATCTTTTACCCTCTTGCCTCCGAGAATAGAAACAATAAAAGATGTCCAGAGGTTGGTAAGGAATCTCAAGAATGGCATGGTTCTTATTGTCACCTCTCTCTCTCCAATTATCATATCCCCTTTTTTCTCCTTTATTGCCTTGATGAATTTGGGTATGTCTTTTGGAGAATGCTGTCCATCAGCATCCATTGTTATCACCCATCTTGCTTCCTCTTTCGATGCAAAATTAAATCCTGTCCTATGAGCCATGCCTTTTCCTTTATTCTTTTCATGCCTTATCACATGTACGCCAAAAGATTGCGATTTAGAGATGGTATTATCAGTGGAACCATCATCTACCACGATTATATCCTGTGGCGGAAAATTAAGCGATGGAAGAAGTTTTGCAATGGATTCTTCCTCGTTGTAGGCGGGTATTATGATCATTATTCTTTCCATATATTATCAAATATATACCACTGTGTTGGATATCTTCTTACATATTTTTCAAGTACACCTATCCATTTATTTATTGCATTATCTTTAGAAATGGGATCTATTGCTTCTTCAAAATATACCCCGTATTTATTGTTCTCTTTTACGCAAAACGCAGGAATTATCGGTATTTTGAATCTGTACGCAAATTCAAATATACTATGAGGGATGCCTATCTTCCTGTCCATAAATCGAACAACTTTATAATTGCCTGTGTAATCTCTATCTCCAAGGGTCGCTACTACATTGCCTTCTCTCAGTGTGTTCACTACCTTCTTCATATCTTCTCCAAGATATACTACATCCATTCCTGCAAACATTCTTCTCCTTGTAAAGTATCCGGTAAGACTCTTCTGAGGATGTCTTAAAGCTATAACCGTTGGATGGAATCCAAGCTCAGCCAACATGCTGGCACCCCACTCCCAGTTCCCAAGATGTGCAGTAAGTACAAAAGAGGGTTTTTGCATTCTATCGATATTTACAGGGACAAGAAATTTAAGGATATTCTTTTTATATATTGAAGGAAGTATAAGAAATTCATAAACGAATATAGCGAAGTTCTCGTAAGTCTCTATTGCAAGTCTATACAGTTCGCGAGAGGATAAGTCTCTTTTTATTACAGTTCTTAGATTTTTAAAGACAATATTTCTTCTTTTACTATAGAATGTAAAATACAGAACATCTGCTATCCTCCTTGTAATAAAAATTGCAAGTTTGTATGGTATGATATAGGACAAAAATGTGCATATTAGGAAATAGCAAATCATAATCAAATTATACACCAATTTTGGAGAAAAGTCAAGCAAAAATTGACTACGGATATAAGACTACAGACACAAGACCATAGACTGAGAACCGAAGGTCGCAGATTTGTTCGCAGAGTCGTGTCCGTACGGATCTTGAAATGGACGTGAGATTGCTCATAAAAATTTTAGGAGGTTATACAGCACTGTATCAAATGACATAAGTTCTATTTTGTCGCGATAAGGTATGACACTCCGTTTGGAATAGCCTTTGGAGTGCAGTGGCTTGTTGAAACGAAGTGGAAATCCCGCATTTGCGGGGCCACTGCAAAAATATGATATACTTTGCACCGGCGCTATGAAAATAAGAAGGAAATAAATTAATGCAGGGCAAAATGATAGGGGACGCCTAACTCAGCGTCCCCTATTTGACTAACTCCTGTGTTGGTTCTACTTCATCAGCACGAGCTTCTTTGTTGTTTCATAGTTGTCTGTTACAAGCCTTATGAAGTAGATTCCTGAGGGAAGATTCCTGTTATCCAATCTTATAATATGATAACCCGCCTCAAGTCTGCCGTCTACAAGCATCTTCACCTCTCTGCCTGATACGTCGTAAATCCTGAGCGATACCTTCTCTTCTCTCGGAATACCAAACCTGATAACCATATCATTCCTCGCTGGATTTGGGTAAAGGGACAGGGAATAAACCATAGGAATACTGCTATATGCAGTCTGGGCACCGCCACCACCTGTTTTTGTTATGTAATACCCACTGGAGACAAACACAAAGTCCCTTAACCATCCAGGCTCTATATCAACTGCAGTAAACTCAAGTGTTATCGCATCGCCAGGAAGAAGTTCTGCATAGTTCTCATCATCAACAAGTAGTTTCTGCTTGACAGAACCTATATCAGAATGTGTAGCAGACACAAGAGGACAAGGTTTTATATGATATGGAGCATTGTTCCTCTTCCCAAACCGTATATAGTCAAGTCTCTGGGAGACATCAGTAAATGTAAATCTCAGACTCACATCCTCAGGAGAGAATACTGTGAGAGGAAGTACTTCATAAGATGGGTTCTCTCGCCCTCTAATGGAACCAACTGGTTCAAATCCTGAGGCATTTGCTTTTTCAACTATAAGTCTGGGCTTTGGTTCTACTGCTGCAATTGTAACATAACCTCCTCCATCAGTCTCTCCAAATTCGGCAGTAATCCTTTCAACCTCGTTTGCCTCAACATAGATATTATCCACATCAAGAAGGTCATCTGTATAATCCACTCCATTGTCGTCTATAACCGATTGAGAGGCATTCGTAGAAGAAACAGGCACAATTTGGGCGTCTGGTGTTACAAATATCTCAACACTATCTGGATGGTCAATCGCTATAAACCTTATCCTGTCTAAGAATGAATGCTCACTGCTCTCCTCTCTGAGCTGCAATCTGTATCTATCCCCATCTTTAACAGGCTTCTCCATCAATTTATACCAGTCCTCAATGATTTCTCCATTTCCAGAACCTGAGAGGATGCTATTGTCCTCAATAAACTCACTTCCATTCCAGATGTAAAGGAATGGGCACGGTTGAGGAGTCTCAGCCTCAAGGTAGATCGTATTCGACTGGATAAAAGAGGATCCTGTAAAATAGGCTCTAACATAATACCATGCCCCTTGGGGTATATTAAAATCATAAGAGTCGACATAGGAGTTATTGTTACCATAGTATACTCTTGTCCAGTCGGTAGGATCCCCAGGTCGGGGAAGGTAAAGTTTGCGATAGAGCTCGTAATGGTTAAGAGGTCCATTGTATGTCCATGAGAGATGGGCACGAAAATGATAGACATCCATTGGTTCAACTTCTGATTTAGACGGATTTAGGCATTCCATCCATCCAGAAAGATGGACAGATGCGGGTTTC
>PEYP01000128.1 GCA_002774315.1 Candidatus Stahliibacteriota bacterium CG08_land_8_20_14_0_20_40_26 | reverse complement strand
TATTTCCAAACTCATTTTCCAATCAAGTAGCAATGCAATTGTTCTCTCTGAAATTGAAAAATATGGAGTGGAGTTAAATGAAAGGCAGAGGAAAGCTTTGAAGTATGCATTTAGAGAAAGATATATAACGAATAAAATTTATGTGGATATTAATAAGGTTTCAAGTAAAACGGCAAGTTTAGAACTAAAAGATTTAATGCAAAAGAAGTTATTAGAAATTCGAGGTAAAGGAAGAGCTACAAAGTATGTTCCTAAAATTAGGTAATGATTTGGTAATGATTAGGTAATGATTTGTAAAATGCAACGAGAGAACCTTAAGGGATAATTAGAAAGAATGCTGTAGGCAAATAAACTCGATAAACCAAACAAATTTATCCCGCCTGCCCCGTAATGATAATGTATGGGGTAGAGTGCTCCAGCTACTCTATCGGGACCAAATAAACCAGAGAAACTAAATAAACAGAAAAAAACCAGATAGTTAGATTTCCGTTTCCAGCCTGACCCCGTTGGTTCAATTGGTTACAAAAGGTTTATTGGTTAGAATTGGTGAAGGGAAGAGAGGGATCCGTTATATCCTGCTAAATTACGCAAAAAATACGCAAAAAATTACGCAAAAAGAAGATGATTCTTTTTGACTTTATCCTTTTTCCTTTTAACTTGTGAAGATACAAAAATAGTAAAGAAAGAGGATAGAGATTTATAATAGAGGTCGTGCTACTCACTACATCATGCTTAACGATTAGGTTAATGATTTGCGAAAAGAGGCTCAGGCACAAATATGAACAAATAGTTGAGCCTGACCCTTGACCCGGCACAAAGGATTGTAAAGATTTTGAGTGAAAATGAAGAATACACTAAAAGTTATAAATGAATTGAGGGAAAAGGGCTTGATAAAAGACTATGCAATTGGTGGTGGGATAGGAACTCTAAGGTGGGTAGAACCTTTCTTCACACGCGACTTAGATATATTTATCATTCTTGCTCAAGAGTCAAAGGATAAAAAACTGATAAACCTTTCCCCGATATACGATTACCTTAAGAGTAAAGGATATAACGAATGGATTGGGCAATGGCTTATTATAGAAGGAATTCCTGTAGAATTTATTCCTGCTTTTGGACTTGCAAAAGAGTCTGTAGAGAATGCTATAGAAACAAACTTTGAGGGTGTAAAGACAAAAGTGATGACCCCAGAGTATTTGATATCCTTACTTTTAAAAGCTAGTAGGGATAAAGATAAAATAAAGATAAAAATGCTTTTAGAGCAGACGAGAATAGATATGGAGAAATTAAAAGCTCTTTTAACTAAATACAATTTGAATGATGCATTTAAGGGGTTTATAAATAAAACATGAATGAGGAAGAGATAAAAATTATTACCCGTGGTAACAGAGTAATAACATTAGCAGAGTTATTTGAAGGGAAAGAAGAAACACGAAAAGAGATAGCGAATCTCCAATTTGAAGAAAAGATAAAGATACTTGTCTCCTTACAAAGAATTGCTTATAGTTGGGGTGGGAAAAAAGATGTAATAGTCTGGAGATTATAAAGCAAGTGGGTAATCTGGGATGGCAAAACAGCAGAAAGGATTGTAGGAATTTTAAGAAGGAAGATTTGGGGTGATATGTCAAATGAATTTGAAAGATAAAGCCCCAGAACAGGAGGTTATTATGGGTGAAAAACTATTAAACCGGATTGAAATAGACCCCAATATCATGTTGGGGAAACCGGTAATAAGAGGGACAAGGATACCGGTGGAAATGATTCTACGGAAAATGTCCCAGAATATTTCGGTAGAAGAAATATTAGCTGATTATCCTCGGCTTACCAGGAAGGATATACAAGCCGTATTAGAATATGCCGCCGAATCAGTAAGTGTGAAAGAAATCCGCTTGACTGTTGGAAAGAGATGAAATTCATAGCAGATGAAAATCTGGAAAAACCTGTCGTAGAATGGCTTCGAGGTCAGGGTCTTGATGTAAGATACATTGGAGAGGAAGCTGCAGCTACAAGTGATGAGGCGATTGTGAGCATTGCTAAGGAGGAAGATAGAATACTTGTAACAAATGACAAGGATTTTGGAGAGCTGGTATTTCGCCAGGGCAAGATATTGTCAGGGATAATATTAATCCGCGCTACCGATGAGAGAGCTTCAAACAAAATAAAATTGGTCAAACACGTGCTAATGAAGTTACCGTCTGCCACTCCCATGGAGGCGACGCGAGTGTTGCGCAAGGGGTGATTAGGAGTTGATTTGGTAAAAAAATTTAAAACGTGGCGTAGGATTTATTGGGTGTAATAACCTAATGGCTAATGACCTAATTTGCTATGCTCTATGCCCTATGCTCTATTGGAGGATTGTCAAAATTTTGAGTGAGAAATTATGAGAAACAATTTATATATTATTGCAGGGCATAATGGTGCAGGCAAAACCACTTTTCTTAAAGAATTTGTTAAGCATAAGAATCTAAAATATATAAATGCTGATGAGATAGCCCAAGATATTTCTGCAGATAGGTTTTCTCTTCTGTCCATTAAAGCAGGGAAAATTGCACTTAAAAGAGTTAGAAGATTTAAAGAAGAAAGGTTAAACTTTGCCATAGAAACTACATTTTCTGGAAAAATATGGAAATCAATGATTGACGATTTTAAAAAGAGCAATTATTCTATAACAGTATTCTTCATATATCTGGATACACCAGAAGAGGCAATTGAAAGAATATGGGTTAGGATAAATAAGAAAGGTCATTATATTTCTAAAGATGTAGTCTATAGAAGATATTTTAGAAGCATCAGAAATTTCTGGCTTATCTATAAAAAATTAGTTGATGAATGGTTCTTGATAAACAACTCATGTGATACCCCATTTTTGGTGGCACATGGAAGACGAAAAGATTTTAGCTTGATGGATGAAAATAGTTTTGAAAAGT
>PEYP01000085.1:12835-17343 GCA_002774315.1 Candidatus Stahliibacteriota bacterium CG08_land_8_20_14_0_20_40_26 | reverse complement strand
ATGTTAGGCTTTCCATTGGGCTCTATCTTGGGATAAGGAATGTTCTTTGGCTTGTATCTGCCACTGCTTTTGCGAGATTCTATCTTGCCGTATCTGGCCAGTATCGCCTTTATAGTGCTTTCAGAAATGACCTTTTCATATCCCAAATCTTCCATTGCCCATTGAATTGCAAGAGCACCGCAAAATTCATTTGCACTTTTCAGCCTGTCTCTGATACTTAACACAGTCTTTTCAATTTCCATGGGTGTTTTATTTGGTATATTATGGGGAGCACAAGAGCGACTTTCACACCATTTAGGATTTGTAGGGTCATAACGCTTGACCCACTTAAAAAGCCATTGTTCTGTTCTTCCAAGATCTTTATAGATAGATTCTATGGGATCTCCAGACAGATAGCGTCTTACAGCCACTATTCGTTCCTCCTCTGGGGTTTTCATATAACCTCCTGTTTATAAGTTAATGGAAAACAAGAGGCCAATTATACCACATATTACCCAGAAAGGAACGAAAAATATCAAAGAGCTAAATTATAACAGAGTTTTTCTAACTAAACGATGTCCTTGGCCTTTTTGACATTAAGAGACTAAACGATGTTCCCAACTTTGCAACTAAACGATGTCCTTGGCCTTGTCATTTATCCTTTACCCTTGTTCATCAGTCTCTATGGTTTGAACTATCTTTGGTCGTAGGCGAATATTGTTCTTCTGCCTTTTATCTATCCACCTTAAAATGACAAACCATAAAATAAGTAAAAACAGTCCAATAAGACCTGATACGGCTTCACCGAGTAAACGATTGAAAACGAGGAATCCACCACACAGGAGTACTATCGGAATAAGAAATATAAAGGTTAAGGAGAGATAGAAACTTTTTTGTGGTATTTCCAATGTAACCTTATCACCTGTTTTTGCTCCTATTGTGTTCTCTGCCTGTACAATTCGCTTTTCTCCACCTGTACAGAATGCCTTTGCTGCACAGGTTTTACAACCACTTCCAGCCACTTCTACAAAGGCATTGGAATCCTCTGTCTTTATTACAGTTCCACTCTCCAGCATAATTTACCTTATTTCATTATACCACAATTTTTTCGAAAAATCAAGAGAAAAAATCCGTTTTTTCTAAACATCCCGCATAAAATTGTAGGGCAAGGCTTCAGCCTTGCTAAATACTTCTGCAAACCTAAAGGTTTGCCCTACCTAGTTTTCTCCGTCCGATGCTGTTTTTTGTAAGAACTTATCGTGGAATTTAAGATAAAAAACTTGCAATTTATCTAAAATTATGTTATAATGGAAAAAACATGAGTTCCTATATGGTTAAATAGTTCTCTTTTTTGATCATTATGTCTTGTGATTTGCCAAAATTTATAGTTGATTTTATGCTCGGCAAACTTGCCAGAAATTTGCGATTGTTGGGATTAGACACTGTATACGTCAGACATTTAAACAGAAAGGATATACTAACTCGTTCTCTTGAAGAGGAAAGAATTCTACTTACAAGATCTCACAATTTTCCTAAAAGAAGTAACATATATGTCATAGAGACAGATAACCCACTTGAACAGACAAAAGAGGTAGTTAAGGTATTCAAATTATCACCAAACCCCTTTACACGCTGTGCGGTATGTAACCTGTCCATTGAAAAGGTAAATAAAGAGGATGTAAAGGAGAAGGTGCCACCATTTGTATTTAAAACACAGAATGAGTTCGCTAGATGTGCGGGATGTGGAAGAATATACTGGAAAGGTACACATTATGAGAATATCAGAAAGATGATAGGCGAAATAATGGGGGGGTAATGGGGTGATGGGAAGGATAAGGGGAAAAGGATAAGTTAATTGGTTGATTAGTTAATTAGTTGATTAGCAAGTCAAAATTACATAGTATGTCTAAACTTAAAATACTCATACTAATTCTACCCTTCTTTCTGGGTTGCATAGGACTAGAAAAAAGAGAAGGGGTAAGGTTGGGAAGAATATCCACTGAACCTTGTGTAAGAATACTGCTTGGAGATGGAGGAGATATACAATCTGATGGGAATATATATATTCACAAAGGAAGCAAGGTATATAAACTTTCTTCAGGCACAATACAAGTCAAAGATGGAAAGATTTATAGAGATGGACAGAAGGTCTTTGATATAACATCGTCTATCAGGGTAACATTTGGAAACAAAAGTTTTGGGTATAATGGTCTTCTCTATTGGGGAGAAGTTATTCTTACGAACTCTCTGATAATAAACAAAATTCCAATTGAATCCTATCTGTACTCTGTTGTTGCCTGTGAGTTTGAATGTGGTGAAATTGAGGCTATAAAAGCGGGTGCCTGTGCAGCGAGGACATATACCCTGAGACATTTGAAACTTGATAATGATTACGACCTTGTAGCCACAGAAGCAGATCAGGTATACAGAGGAGTGAATTCCGAGACAAAAAATTCCAGATCTGTCTGTGATAAGACAAGAGGACTCGTCTGTGTATACAGAGGTAAATTGATAGATGCACGATACTCATCGACCTGTGGGGGAAGAACTGCAGATTCAAAGGATGTTTTTGGAAAAGGAGAACCATACCTGAGAAGTCGTTCCTGTAACTACTGCAAGATATCTCCCCACTACTCCTGGGCCTATAAATACTCAAAGCAAAATTTTCGCGAACTCGTACAGGATAGAATTAAATGCCTTAAAGGCAAAGACCCTGGTCAGGTAAGAGGAGTAAAGATAAAAAAAAGAGACAAATCGGGGAGGGTAAAAGAGGTTATTGTGGAGGCAAAGAATGGTAGATTTACAATAAATGGTGAAGATATCAGAAAATTGTTTGATTTAAAGAGTAGGTATTTTGATATCAAATCAAGAGGTGACCGAATATATATTGAAGGCAAGGGATGGGGACATGGGGTTGGGATGTGTTCATGGGGAGCAATAGGTATGGCAAAAAAAGGAAAAGGATTCAAGGAGATATTGCGATATTATTATCAGGAAACATCGGTAAAGAAATTGTATTAAGCGCTGACAGCAGATTATATCGATAACCCAAGTAGACCAGCGAATCCAAGAAATGCGAGTGATGTAAGGGAAGCGGTGATAAATGCTATAGGAGAACCCTTCAATGCATCGGGTACCGGGGCAAGGTCAATCTGCTCTCTCATCCCCGCCATAAGTAGAAGCGCAAGCCCAAATCCCATTGCGGTCCCAATAGAAAACACTGTTGCCTGAAGGAGTGTGTAGTCGTAATCTATAATCAGAAAGGTAATTCCAAGAATTGCACAATTGGTAGTTATAAGAGGCAGATAAATACCCAGTGCCTGATAAAGTGTTGGCACATTTTTCTTTAAAAAGAGTTCAATTAACTGCACAAGGGAAGCTATAACGAGTATGAATGCTGCTGTTCTTAAAAATATGAGGTCGAGAGGCACAAGTAGGTAGTGATATATGAAAAATGTTATCCAGGAGGCAAGCAGCATCACAAACAGCACCCCCATGGACATGCCCAGTGCAGTGTCTGTCCTTCTGGATACCCCGAAGTAGGGACATAACCCCAGAAAGCGCATAAGGACGATGTTATTTACCAGAAACGCCGATAGAAATATGAGAAAAGGAGACATCATAATTAATTTTCAATTGTCAATCGTCAATTATTACGCTTGACTGCCTTTAAGATGGTTCATTATTCCCATAAGGGACGCTATTACCAGAAATCCTCCGGGAGGAAGAATCATAAATATTACAGGATTGTTCTGGAATCCTTGAGGAAAGACATTAAACCCGAAGAAGGTTCCACTACCCAGGAGTTCTCTGATGCTTCCCATTATAAATATTGCAAGAGTAAATCCTATTCCAGAGCCTAAACCATCCAGAAGAGAGGCAAATACACCATTTTTATACGCAAATCCTTCTACTCTCCCAAGTATAATACAGTTAACAACAATAAGTGGCACAAATACCCCTAAATTTTTATACAGGTCTGGTATGAATGCGTACATATTATAATCAATGACAGTAACAAAAGTGGATATGATTACAATAAAGACAGGTATTCTGATGTTTTCGGGTATAAACTTTCTTATAGAGGATATAGTGATATTTGATAATGTAAGAACAAATATTACTGCTATACCCATCCCAAGCGAGTTAAATGCAGTTGTGGAGACCGCGAGAGTTGGGCATAATCCTATCATTAAGACGAGGACGGGATTGTTCTTTAAAATTCCATTGGTGAAATTTCTTGATTGCATAGGAAAGTGTAAAACACGAATTAACAAATTACACGAATTTTTTTTATTTTTGAGATGTTTTTATACTATTTGTGTGCATTCGATTGGTTTGTGTAATTCGTGGTGTCTTTTTTCTTGACATGGGTGTATTATACAATAAAAACTCTAAAAAGTCAAGTGAAAAAATGTATTCCCGTATTTTTTTCTACAATCCATAACCATCCACCTCGCTGTAGGGATAGACCTTTAGGTCTGTCCGATTTGAGGAAAGTTGTAACAGTTTAACCACAAAGGCACAAA
>PEYP01000085.1:475-12801 GCA_002774315.1 Candidatus Stahliibacteriota bacterium CG08_land_8_20_14_0_20_40_26 | reverse complement strand
TCTTAGTGTCTCTCTTGGTGTCTTCGTGTCTTAGTGGTGAAAAACCTAACCACAAAGGCACAAAGAGCACGAGGCTCACGTGAAAAAATAATTTAAAATAAATTGATGTTACTTATCGTTTATTAGTATGAATATGGAAAAGAGCGATGCTATTCTTATTGAAGTCCGAGCAGTTTGACCTGAAAGAGGAAGAAAGGGCTGCAAGAATAGAGAGGTTGGAGAAAGAGATAGTGGGCAACAGACTTAAGGATCTTCTGGGAGAGAGCAAGTATTTAGACTGGTAATCTGAGCCGAGAAGTTTATTTATAAATAATGGAACGCTGGATTTAAGGACCAATTATTTCCAGCGTTTCATTTTTTACAGAGATAAATTTTTCTTGACTTTTTTGTGTTTGTCGGTTATAATTCTCTCAGATATGCATATTCTCGACTACATATTTCTTCTTCGGCCCACTATACTCATCCCCGTATGGATATTTCTGCTCCTTGGATATTACAGGGCAGGTGGGGGAATGTTTCGTGTTACCCCTTCTTTCACACTTGGTTTTTTGATATACACTATGATTATGGGAGCTGTGTATATAGTAAATCAGATAACGGATATAGAAACCGATAGAATAAACAACAAACTATTTATTCTTCCAAAAGGACTTGTCTCTGTAAGGGCTGCATATGTAGAGATTGTTTGTCTCATTGGGGGTGCATTTGCCCTGTCATTTTTCTTTTCGCCTGTTTATAGAATATTTCTCATTCTCTCATTTGCACTTGGACTGTTGTATTCTGTGAGACCCGCAAAGTTCAAGGGAAGACCATTTCTTGATCTTCTGTCAAATGCATTTGGGTATGGCTTTTTAGGGTTTTCAGTGGGTTGGTTGTTTGTAAAAGATCTTTCCATTGATACATTGGTTTATTCAATTCCCTATATACTTGCAGTCGGTGGTGTATTTGTAAATACAACGATACCCGATATAAAGGGAGATAGGGAATCTGACGAAATAACAACAGGGGTCTATCTTGGAGAAAGAAAGGCATTGCTACTCGCTTTGATTCTTGTAATTGGTTCCCTTGTTTCGTCCATTGTGCTTTTAGATTTTATATGTCTTCCCTGTGCTGCAATTGCATCTTTGATCTTCTTGTGGGTATATAGAATGAAGAGCAAAACACGGGAAACTCCTTTGTCAGGAGAAAAAATTTCACCAAGCATAGAAGAAGAAAAAATCATTCTCCTCTCTGTGAGACTTTCTGCTCCTTTACTTGCCCTTGCAGTTTGTATTATTTATCCCTGGTTTCTTGCGTTGCTATTACTGGTATTTTTGTTTTCAAGATTCTATTATAAAAAGAGATTCAACCTCGTATATCCGAGTATTTAAAATAATTCTAAAATATGCGTTAACAACACCGAATTGTTATCAGTAAGGAGAGAGGGAGAATATGGGGAAAGGGAGCTTGTAGGGACAACCCTTGTGGTGTCCAATTCCCCGTGCTTCTAAAGTAAGTGTATCAGGATACCAGTGGATCAGCAGGCAGAATATCAGAAAAGACTGGTGGTCGGTAATCGGTTATCAGTAATCGGTAAATTTAAGAATGCAGACTATATTATTAGGCGGGAAGCCATTAATCCGATCACCGATGACCGGTCACTGTTTACTTGATCTGCTGGTGTTCTGATTTCCTACTGATATTCTGATTATCTGATACACTATTTAAAATAATCCTGAAGTCTATATTGAGTTATGTTGCTGTTTTGTCTCATACTTTCACTGGATTCTCTTCTCGTACAGGGTATTAAACTCAGTTACGAAGAGAGGTACGACGAGGCGGAGGCTGTTTTTTTTAAAGTACGTGATAAATATCCTGATGACCCTGCTCCGTATTTCTTTCTCTCTTCGCTATATGTGGCGTATACGACCGATTTCGGGACGGACTCCTTAGAGGACACATTTATTGCATATATTGATACTACCCTTGATAAGGCAACCTGTATACTGAAACGGCAAGAAGATGCTTGGGCGTATGTTTGGAAGGGAGGCGGACTTATAGACAGGGCATATTATAAGTATGAGAAAGGTGATATCTTAGAAATGCTGAAAGATGGTATAGAGGCTGTCCGTGAATTAAACATTGCGCTGGCAATAGATCCTTACCTATACGATGCATATACTGGTATTGGTATCTACGAGTATATATACTATAGGATAAAGAAGGCTATTCCATTTGTTGGAGATAATAACAGTTGGAGGGAAAGACTGGAAATTGCATCTGATTCTGCTCGTTTCCTGAGGACCGCGGCAAAGAACACCCTGGCACTTCTCTTAATAGAAGAGAGGGATTGGAATGAGGCAATCACGATATCACAGGAATTGCTGAAAGAATATCCGGATTCTCGCACATTCACCTGGACACTTGCAAAGGCATATTTTGGAAAGGAAGACTGGAGAAATGCAGAGGCGGTCTATAAAAGACTTATACATCTCATAAAGACTGGTCAGCCAGATGCTCCTTATCCTCTGGTATTTGCATTGGATAGACTTGCTGAGATATATTTTCTCGCTGGTGAATACGATAAATGCAGAATAGAGGCATCAAGGATACTTGACATCACAGAAGGATTAGGAAATAGATACGATGAATTCAGAAAAAGGGCAAAGAGATTTTTGACAAAATGACCTAATGACCAATGACTATTTACAATTGACGATTGACCCAACGACTCTATGACCCTACGACGCAATGACTTAATTACTTAATAACCCAATGACTCAATGACCCAACAACCCAATGACTCAATTCATGAGGGTAGCCATAGTTGAAGCAGAACTCGCCAGAGACGAAGGAGAGATTCCAGTCGGCGCAGTTGTTGTATTAAATGATAAAATAATAGGAAGGGGACATAATCGTGTAGAGGCATTAAATGACCCAACTGCCCATGCAGAGATTATAGCCATAACCAGCGCGTGCACTTTTCTATCAGACCAGAAACTGAAAGATGCAACTCTGTATGTTACCCTTGAACCCTGTCCTATGTGCGCAGGTGCCATTATGCTTTCAAGAATAAAGAAGTGTGTATACGGGGCGTCTGATCCTATTATGGGAAGTCTTAACAGTAGGTATAATATAAGAAGACCTGAATTGGAGGTTTTGGACGGTGTGTTTAGCGAGGAATGTTCAAAACTGCTCAAAGAATTTTTTAAAAAGAGAAGAAGGAAGATGATATACTTTAGCGGGCGCTCAAATCAATGAAGAAGTTCAAGAATATCAGGAGGAACATATTTATAGAAGCTAGGATATGTATACTCCCTTTCATAACTTGAGTAGATGAGTTCATAGTTTCCAACTCTACTCACATCAGAAAATATAAAGACCTTACCCCCTTCTCCGTAATACCACCAGACCTCACAGTCAGGATATCCCGGTTCTGCAGTATATCTTTTTATCTCATCAGGGCTTCCATAGATTATAGATATCCTGCCTTTATCCGATTCCTTCCCATACAGTCTTTCTGCTTCCTTTACCATATTAATATGTGAGAGTAGTGCATCCTCTCCTCTCTTTGTCCAGAATACCTGAAGGAAACCTTGTTTATCATCGGTCTTTTTATATCTCATGAGTTCATCGGGGGTCGCAATGTAATCTATAAAACTGTAGTATTCTGCCTCTTTGCCATGAAGGATAGAAAGTTTTTTTTCTCTGGCTATGAGATAAAATGGCTTGGATGTATATACTGTATCGTCGCCTTGAGATAATTGTATATTTACTGTATAACTGCCGGAAACCAGTCCTATGGTGTTTATACCCCCAATCTCCCTTGTGGATGAATATTCCGCAAGCGCCTTCTTTTCGGGATATTCTGTAATCATATTCCCCATAGTATCCATCAACCTGTATATCAGAGAGTATTCCTTCGGTGGTAAAAGCCCGTACAATTCTACATAAACATAGACTATATTCCTTGTTAATCCATATAATTTATCAGGATTTGGTATTATGTTGTAGGTTCCCTTTGTAAATTGACTTTCTGTATCCACCTTCGATATTTCAGATGCGAATTCTATATCACTTATGGATAAATTTCCGTGAAAATACGGCTGAACTTCAATCGGAGTTGTAACTCTTTCTTCATTATCCTTCTGCTTTGTAGTTATAGAAACCTCGTATTTGCCTTCAGAAAGGGGAATACAAAAGACATCAATTATAGTGAGCGCCCTTTTCTCAGCATCTTCCAAAGATGTGAGGAAAGATAACCTATCAAACTCATCCTGTGCTACTATATCTCCTTTCTGGTTCTTTATAGTTACATCTATCTTGAAATCAGCTCTTTTCATTCCCTCATAGTCAGCATAAGATAGCGATATATATGGTATGGCTATGTACAATTCGACAAGGGAAAGTGTATCATTTTGCCTGAAGGTCGCATAATCCAGAGATAGGGATATAAGTATGTAAGTCAAAAAGCAATGCATAGGCGATTATAACACTAATGCACACGAATGAAACAAATTGCACAAATCTTTTTATTTGTAAATCATTTGTGTTATTCGATAAATTCGTGTAATTCGTGTTTAAATTTTCCTTGACAAAGGGCGTGAAATATGTTATAATACAGACTAGCCGAAGTGGCGGAACTGGTAGACGCGCATGGTTCAGGACCATGTCCCGCTTGCGGGATGAGGGTTCGAGTCCCTCCTTCGGCACCATCCTGTCAAGGTCCCTCGTATTCTATCAAGCCGTTGTCAGTACCAAATAGTACAGAATTTTCACAGATAGAGATTGCGTATACAGCGCCTTTTATAGGACTGTTCTTTCCGTCAAATATCTCTCTCAAGGAGAGATTTCTGTCAAACCTTACAGCCCCTTTGGCTGTTCCAATCCATATTTCATCCCGTAAGACTTCGATTGCGTATATATTTGGGTCTGGAAGGTCAAAGGGATAGGTCAGTCTTTTTCCACCTTTTGTTACTATGCCCATTTTTGTGGCAAAGAACTCATCTCCACATATTACACTAACTCCTGTGGCAAGCATCCCTGTGCTGTCAGGAATGGGGATAAGGTCTTTTCCATAACTTACCCATACTCCATATGGCGTGGCAATAAGAATGCTGTCTCCTACGAGTTCAATATCATTTATTCGTACCCGCTCCATCCTGTTCTCTCTGACAACCACATCCTTAACAATCCTGGCAAGTCCCCAGTCGGTTCCAACCCACACTCCATTATTGTCTGCCTTAACATCTGTCACACTATTGCTGGGCAACCCATCAAACACAGTAAATGTCTTGAATTGATTGTCACATAACCTCACAACCCCTTCAGTAGTTGCGAACCAGACGGAGGAATCATCGGTAGTTATTGCCTTTACTTTTATTGAGTATAGCTCGTACTCCGACAGGTCAAAATAACTCCATCTGTTTTTTCCCCTTTCCCAGAGTGTTACAGCATCGTTATCCCCACCGATCCATATTTTTCCACCCTCTATATAGATGGCTTTTATCCTTCCATTGGGCACGCCAAGACAAAGATTTTCGCTATTGTGAGTATAAATGTCATATCTATAAAGCCCCATACCACTTGTACCCACCCAGAGGAAGCCCTCGTCAGAAATAACACAGGTCATGTCGTATATACGCAGACGCTTATCCTGAATAAAATATGGCGATAATAATGTAAAATCCTGCGGCTGATTTCTGGGTCTCCAATCAAAATTATTTCCCGAGGTTATCTTTTCAATTTTTTGAGTATTTCTATCAAATCTATAATATTTGTCTTTTATATGTATTAAAACTGCATCTTTTGTAAAAGCAATGTGCGAAGGTATACCCTGTATGGGTAGCGGATATTCGTCAATCTCTTTAAATGTGGAGTTGTACCTTGCAAGTGTTGATGTGGTAACAAACCAGGCATAATTTGAAAACTCGTCAACACCGATAACTCTTATATTATTCGGAAAAGTGGTTCTGGATCTTGGGATTTCCCAGTTCTCCCTTAACTTGTCGTATCTTATAATACCATCAGTCGATGCCACCCATATCCATCTTGTATCTACATCTATTGATCGAATATATCTATAATCTTTGTATTCTATCCATTCAAGGGGGTCAAAGAAGGTAATTATACAAAAAAATAATACCATCTGTTTAATTGTATCACATTATTGGCAAAAAGTCAAGAAAAAAATTGGACGCAGATTAACGCAGATTCTCACAGATAGGTATAAATCAAAAAGCCAAAATCTAAAATATGTTTATACTTTCATTATGATATCAAGAAAAAAATAAGCACGAATTATACGAAAAGCGCAAAAAATCATCCAGGAGAAAGGGAGCCCCATTTCTCCTTGTGGTTTTAGTGATGTCTAACAAGGAGAGAGAGAAAATAGGGAGAAATCTGGGATAAAAAACTTGACATAAGAAAAAAGATATGATATAATCCAACATAATATAGCCTTACAGTATTGTATTTCTATCCTTTAGCCATATGAATTTACTTCTATGCATATTGCTTCTTTCAGGTTTGCCACACCTCTCAAAGGCAAAAGACCCGAGGGGAAATGATATCTCAGGGGATGGAATGGTGGTGACTGTTGGGAGAGAATTGCCTGATCCAATAATAATTGAGCTTATTGACGACAACGGTGAGCCAGTTGAAGGAGTTCCTGTAGAGTTAAGGTTTATAAGTGTCCCCCCTCAGACAGAAGAAGAGTACGTGAGTACTATTCTGACCGATACAACAGATGTGAGAGGGTATGCGGTTTTCAAATTTTACGCAGGGAATGTAAAAGGCGAATACTGGCTTGAAGCCTCGTCTCCTATCTTACAAGACAGGGTAAAGGTCTCTTTCATTGCAATGAGACCGCATTTTGTCTTTTTTCTGGTGATTGGGCTTCTGGGAGGATTTGCCCTGTTTATGTATGGATTAAATTTCGGTAGTAAAGCACTTACCAGAGTAGCAGGTGGCAAATTGAGGGAATTCTTGTGGAAACTGACAAAAAATCCTCTTCTTGGTGTTATTGTTGGTGCGTTTATTACAATTCTCACCCAGTCAAGCTCTGCAACAACGGTTATGCTTGTATCCTTTGCGGAAGCAGGGCTTGTAAGCTTTATACAGACGCTCGGGGTTATTCTTGGAGCAGATATAGGAACTACTCTAACTGTACAACTCATTGCATTTAGGGTGTTTGAGGTGGCGCTTGTTATTATTGCTGTTGGTTTCTTTATGATGATATTCGGGAAACATAGACAGATTCATTATACAGGTAGGATTATATTTGCCTTTGGGCTTATATTTTATGGGATGAAGGTTATGACAGATGCGGTTTATCCCCTAACACTTATTCCGGGAGTGACCAGTAGTCTTATAGCAATGGGGGAACGACCGTTTCTTCTTCTTATTCTCTCAACAGTATTTACAGGTATAGTTCAATCGTCGGGTGCCACAATGGCAATTGTAATCTCATTTGCATTTGGTGGACTTATAGACATAGAAGGTACTATACCTATCATATTCGGTGCCAATATAGGAACTTGTGTAACTGCCCTGCTCGCATCTGTTGGTCGTGGCACAGAGGCAAAAAGGGTTGCGATGGCACATATAATGTTTAAAATTTTTATGGTTATTGTCTTTTTCCCATTTATACATCAATTTGCTAGCCTTATAGGAAATACATCGGCATCCCTGCCCAGACAGGTTGCAAATGCCCATACACTTTTTAATCTTTTTGCTGCCATATTATTTTTGCCACTTTTGGTCCCTTACTCCAAGTTAATAGCAAGGGTACTTCCTCCAAGAAAGGTTGGATTTGAGCCTCGTTACCTTGACTTGACCTTTCTTTCTTCTCCGGCGATTGCAGTTGGGCAAGCGTTGAGAGAAACATTGAGAATGGCAGATATTGTCCAGACAATGCTCACTGCTTCATTTAAGGTCTTTGAAACGAATGAAGAACTGGAGAGGTTGAAGGTGGTTAATAGTGACGATAATGTTGATGCTTTAGAAGAGAATATAACCTTATATTTAGTCCGTGTATCTGAGAGCGAAATATCTTTAGATTTATCTAAAAGGAGCGCGGCGCTACTCCATATAGTGGATGAACTTGAGCATATAGGGGATGTTATCTCAAAGAGTCTTATGGTCTATGCCAAGAAAAAGATAAAATCAGGATTTATTTTTTCAAGGGAGGGGTTTGCAGAGATAGAAGAATTCTTTAGATTCTCAGGAGAGACTCTTCGAATGGCGATAAACGCGCTTACCACATTTGACAATGGTCTTGCAACGAAGGTAGCAGAGAGAAGAGAAGAGGGTAGGATTTTATTATCAAAATACCATGATGCACATCTCGACCGACTGAGAAGGGGTTTTAAGGAGTCTGTAGAAACCAGCACTATTCATCTTGATCTTATTTCAGACCTTGAGCGTATAAATTCTCATGCATCAAACATTGGAGAACACATATTGCAGAGTAAGTAAAACGCCGGCATTTTCTTGTTTTTAATTTACAACTCACTCCTGTATATATCCTTCAAGTGATAATGAATGCATTATTGAAATCGCCTCTTTATACTCACCAATGCTTAATTTCCGGTTAATTTCAATATAATCTTTTGCGCGGTTGCAGGGAAAATACTGTCCCATCAGACTGATTTTTACATTGGGTGATACGCTTTCTAAGAACTGAAGTACACCCTTCGCGTTTTCAATGTGTGTTGGTAGCACAAGATGTCTCACAAGGATACCTTTGACTGCAATGCCATTGTCAACTATAAAGTCTCCTACTTGTGAATGCATCTCACATATTGCCTTTCTGTTTACATTAACATACCCCCTTACCCCTGAGTATTTAAAGGCAAGTTGCTCATCTGAATATTTTGCATCTGGAAGATATATATCCACAATACCACGCAGTAGCCTGAGGGTCTCGGGGGAATCGTAACCACCTGTATTATAGACTATCGGTATGGAAAGACCCCTTTCTATTGCAATCTCGAGCGAAGCGAGAATTTGTGGAACATAGTGGGTCGGAGTAACGAGGTTTATATTGTGTGCTCCCTCATGTTCGAGCGAAAGCATATATTCTGCCAGTTTTTCTATACTTGTCTCATTTCCAATTCTATACTGGGATATAGGATAGTTCTGACAGAATACGCAGGAAAGGCTACACCCTGTAAAGAATATAGTTCCAGACCCGCTTTTCCCTGATATTGGGGGTTCTTCGCCGAAGTGAAGGTTGTAACTTGAAATTGATGGGAGGAGCCCTCCGCCACAGACTCCCTTTTGGGTAAATCGGTCACTTTTGCATTTCCTACCGCAGAGGGTGCATCTTCTAAGGAT
The DNA here is from genome assembly GCA_002774315.1 of Candidatus Stahliibacteriota bacterium CG08_land_8_20_14_0_20_40_26. Lineage (GTDB taxonomy): Bacteria > Hydrothermota > UBA3073 > UBA3073 > UBA3073 > UBA3073. The sequence goes on along the minus strand of PEYP01000085.1, from coordinate 3,483 downwards.
GCTGTATCCTTCTTCTATTCTTTTGTGAAGTTCTTCCTTAAGGTTTAGATATCCAGGATAATTGACATTATTCATATCCTTCCAGTTTTACCATCTCTATTCCGCTTTTCTTAAGAAAGTCCTTTGCCTCTTTATCGGGGTAACCCTTTTTGTATACTACTTTCTTTATTCCCGAGTTTATTATCATTTTGGCGCATATAAAACAGGGATAGTTTGTGACATACATTATTGCTCCCTCCAACGATATTCCTGTTTTTGCTGCCTGTATTATGGCATTCTGTTCCGCATGCAAGCCTCTGCATAATTCGTGTCTTTCTCCAGAAGGCACTTTGAGTTTTTCACGCAGGCAGCCGACATCTTCACAGTGAGCAATACCTGTAGGTGCTCCGTTGTATCCAGTTGTAAGAATTCTTCTGTCCTTTACTACACACGCTCCCACATTTCTTCTGAGGCATGTGGACCTGGACGCCACAAGAGTTGCTATATCCATAAAATATTTATCCCAGGGAGGACGCATGTATAGAATTCACAAGTCCGAATTTCCAATTTCCAATAAAAATAATTTTGATATTTTCATTTTGCAGTAGCATTCAGGAATTCCTCGTAGTCTTTATATATCGGGAACGAGGAACAGAGATCACTTACTTCTTTTCTTATCTCTTCATATATTCCCTCGTTATCTATGTTCATAAGTACCTTATCTATAAATCTTACAATTCTTCTCATCTCGTCCTCTTTCATGCCCCTTGTAGTGAGCGCAGGAGTCCCCACTCTTATACCACTTGCTATGTTAGGTTTTTCCGGGTCATAGGGAATGGCATTTTTGTTTACTGTTATCCCTGCCCTGTCCAGTGCCTCTTCTGCATCAATACCCTTTATACCTTTTGGTCGCAGGTCCACGAGCATAAGGTGTGTATCGGTTCCTCCTGTAACGAGTCTATATCCGCATTTTGCAAATTCATCCGCCATTGCAGTTGCATTTGATAGTATCTGTTTCTGATAATCTTTAAATTCCTGTTTGAGTGCCTCGCCGAGACATACCGCCTTGCCTGCTATTGTATGCATATGCGGACCGCCGGACAATCTTGGAAACACCCATTTGTCAACTGCGTCTTTGTGTTCTTCTTTGCACATAATCATACCACTTCTTGGTCCTCTCAGGGTTTTATGTGTGGTGGTTGTGACTACATCAGCGTATGGTATAGGTGAGGGGTGAAGCCCTGTAGCAATCAGTCCTGCTATATGTGCTATATCTGCGACAAGATATGCACCAACATCGTCACATATCTCTCTGAATTTATCAAAGTAGAGCGTTCTTGGATACGCACTCGCTCCCGCCACAATAATCTTTGGTTTTTCTTCCCTTGCGAGGTCAAGAAGCATTTTGTAATCAATCATCTCGGTTTCCTTATCTACTTTATATCTTGCCACATTGAACCACTTTCCAGAGAAACTTACAGAGTGCCCGTGGGAGAGGTGACCTCCATGTGATAGTGTGAGTCCAAGCAGTTTATCCCCTGGTTCTGCAAGAGCAAAGTATGCTGCCATATTTGCCGGGACTCCTGAAAGTGGTTGAACATTTGCATGGTCACACCCGAAGAGTTTCTTTGCCCTCTCTACTGCAATCCTTTCAACAACATCTATCCACTCACATCCTCCATAGTATCTTGCTCCGGGATAGCCCTCAGCATATTTATTTGTAAGAACAGAGCCCATTGCCTCCAATACTGCAGGAGAGGTATAGTTTTCAGATGCAATGAGCTCAAGTTTTTCCTGTTGACGGTGTAACTCACCTATAATTGCGTCCCAGATCTCTTTATCTTCCGATTTAAGCCACATAACCCCCCTCAAGTTGTAGGCACAAATTCAATTTGTGCTGATTGGTATGGTTTGTTACTGCCCTTGCGGGAAACCATGCCTACAAGATTCATAATTTATCTAATTAATTATAAAACATTTAACACTAAACTTTATTTCTCTTCCCTACGGATCCGTATGGATATATTCTTTTCTCCATATGGATTCCGTGGATGATTCCTGTTAAAGTATCTTTTTTAAAACAGGGAACTTAAGAGACCGAAAGAGAATTGTCTTTTTGTTGTTTTTTTATTTCTATCTCTTAAGTTCTCTTACAATCCCTGTTAAGTTATCTTTTCCAAACAAGGAACTTCTGCCTGCGGTAGGCAGGCAAAAGCTTGCTTTTGCAAATATGATAATGCATTGCTTGATTGGAAACCTACTTCGTCTGATGAATTCCGGTTAATAAATCATCCTATCTACCTATCGGTAGACAGGTTGAAATGTAACTTGTTGACATTCAATATAGATGGCTTTAACGACATCACGTAACTTTGGAACATTCTCTAAGATTATATGACATAATCCCAAAAATGTCAAGGAAAAAATAAAAATCAGACGCACCTGCCTGCCGCCTGCCTGCCGGCAGGCAGGGTAGGCAGGGATTAACGCAGAATAAAGATATAGTAATTAAGTTATTAAGTAATTAGGTTATTGACTATCTACATCATTAGACAATTGACCTTTCAATAACTTATTAACCTAATAACTCAATAACCTTAACATATCAGTGTAAATCAGCGTCAAGAAAAAAATGAGGCCAGATACAAATTTTCACATCAGTATAAACCTGGATTAAGAAAAAATGTGGTTGCCTTTCTACCCGTTGGTAAACAGGCAAGAGACAAGTAAGTATTTTCTTTAAATTCTCATGCTGATCTCTTCCAATCCCTGTTAAAGATGTATTCTCTAAAAAAAACTTGCATTTTCAGATTTTTTGTGTTATAATAAGTCCGCACTGATTTATACACTATAGGGTTGTATAAATTTCTTGAATAAACCACAAAGGACACAAAGTTCATAGAGGTACGATTGAAAGCAAACTTGTGGTGTCAGGAGGTAACTCCTGACACAGAACACTGTATGACAGAAACCTACCTGTCGTCAGACAGGAAAAAGCAATAAGGATAAATTTAGTGATAGATCTTTTA